>NZ_DATBMI010000032.1:0-14325 GCF_036554925.1 Pedococcus sp. | reverse complement strand
GGGCCCGCGGCGGAAGCCGGCGGGCCCCTCGGCGATCGCCACCACCTCGAACGCCTCGATCGTCGTCGGCGACGAGCCGATGATGCGGCTGCCGGCCGACTCGGCCGCGCCCGCCACGAACTCCTCCCGGAAGTCGTCGCGGTAGACGGCCTCGTCGAAGACGTAGGTCCCCTCGAACCAGTGCCCCTCGCGCATCCGCCACGTCTTGAAGGCCAGTCCGTCGAGGAACATGAACTTCGCCATCGAGGTTCCGATGACGTACTCCCGCAGGCGCTCCTCGACTCCCTCTGCGGCGTCCTCGAGCGACCAGCGAACGGTCAGGCCGTATCCGGCGTTCATCGCATCTCCTCCAGCCAGGTCAGCAGCAGCCGGGCACCGAAGCCTGTGGCTCCCTTGCTCAGCAGTCCGCGATCGACATCGGAGCGGCCGGTGCCCGCGATGTCGAGGTGCGCCCACCGTCGTGTGCCGGCGAACTCGCGCAGGAACAAGGCTGCCGTGATCGAGCCCGCGCCGCCCTTCGATCCCGCGATGTGGTTGATGTCGGCGACGTCGCTGTCGAGCAGGGGCCGGTAGTCGGCCACCAGCGGCAGTGGCCAGAGCGTCTCCCCGGCGCGTTCCCCCGCAGCGACGAGCTCGTCGCTGAGCCCTCCGTCGGTCGCGTAGACGGGCGCCATGCTGCGCCCGAAGGCGACCCGGGCCGCCCCGGTGAGGGTGGCGATGTCGAGCAGGATGTCGGGATCGAGGTGCTCGTCGGCGTAGGCGAGGGCGTCGGCGAGGACGATCCTGCCCTCCGCGTCGGTGTTGCCGATCTCGACGGTGCGCCCGCCGTACTGGGTGATGACATCACCGGGGCGGTAGGACGCGGCACCGACGGCGTTCTCAGCCAGGGGCAGCAGCCCGGTGACCCGCACCCCGACACCGAGGTCGCGACATGCCGCCAGCACCGCGAGGACGATCGCCGAACCTGACATGTCGGTCTTCATGGCGAGCATGCCCTCGGCGGGCTTGATGTCCAGGCCGCCGGTGTCGAAGGTGATGCCCTTGCCGACGAGGACGACCCGTGGTGTCGACGAGGTCGCGCCCGGCGGCTCCCAGTCGAGCTGCACGAGCCGCGGCGGGGTGGCGGACCCGCCTCCCACCGCGAGCAGGCCGCCGAATCCCTCGCGCCGCAGGGCCGCGTCGGACCATACCGACACCTTCAGCCCGGTGCGGCGGCCGAGGGTGCGGGCCTGGGCGGCGACCCAGGCGGGGTTCTTGACGTTCGAGGGCGTGACGCCCAGGCTGCGGGCCACCATGGTCGCCCGCGCGCGGATGGCCGCCCGGCGCACCGGCTCGGGGTCCGGCACCCCGAGGAGGGTGACCGTCGCCACGGGAGCGGTGCCGGCGGCGGGGTCCTTCGCGCTCCACCGCGGCGGGGTGTAACCGCCGAGGGCGCACCCCTCGACGAAGGCCGCCACCGGCTCCGGGGCGGGCCCGTCCTCGCCCCATGCGACCGATGCCACGAGGTGGCCGCGGCCGCGGGCGGCGCGCCCGAGCGCTGCGCCTGCCTGCCGAAGGTCGTCGGGCGAGCCGTCGCCGATCCCGACGAGGATCAGGCTGCGGGCACCCCGCTCCCCCGGCACCAGGGGGATCGTCGTCAGGGCACCGGGCTCGGTCTGCGGCTCATAGGCGGCGGAGACGGACTCCGGGTCCAGGCCGAGCAGCGCGACCGCCTCCGCAGCCGTGCCCGCGGTGATGCCACCCTCGCCGACCGAGACCGCCAGGACGAGCTGGGTGGGGTCGGCGTCGGCCAGCACGTCGGCGAGCGGCCGGTCTGAGGTCAGCCACTCGCTGGTCGCCGGCGAGAGCAGGTCGGGGGCGGAAGGGGCGGTGGGGAGGGCGTCAGGCACGCGCCGAGCCTACCCAGCGTGGCGGCGGTGGCAGGGTCCCGGGCACAGCGCCACGGCTCTGGCCCCGGAAACGAGTCGACCCCCGCCGGCTGGTGCCGGCGGGGGTCGTCGCTCACAGAGCGTGGAGTCCAGGTCAGGAGAGGCCCTCGCAGCCGTCGATGGCGGCCCCGAGCTCCTTCGCCTCGTCCGGGGTCATCTCGACGACGAGACGCCCACCGCCCTCGAGGGGCATGCGCAGAACGATCCCGCGACCTTCCTTGGTGACCTCGAGCGGGCCATCTCCGGTCCTCGGCTTCATCGCCGCCATCGGGTTTCCCCTTCCAGTGGGCGTGGATCTGGTGATGAGCGCGCGGGTCCACGCCAGTGTCTTCGCATCCCGACCGCGCCAGATTTGACACTCATTATCGCGGGAAGTTCGTCGACAGTGAAATCCGCCCCTCCGTCTTCCGCCAGACTGGCTTCCGTGCACGCACGCTCGGCTCTCTTCGACCTCTACGGCGACCACCTGCTCGCTCGTGGTGGCTGGGCGCCCATCTCCGCGGTCGTCGGCCTGCTCGGCACCCTCGACATCAGCGCCCCGGCGGTGCGCACGGCCGTCTCGAGAGTGGTGCGCGAGGGCTGGCTGGAGCCCGTCGAGCGCGACGTGCGCGGGTATGCCGCGACCGCGCAGGCCCGCGACCGCCTCGCCCAGGCCCACGCCCGGATCTACCGCACCGAGGCCCGGGAGTGGGACGGCCACTGGCACATCGTGACCGTCGACCGGATCGCCGACCGCAACGCCCGCGCGCGGCTCGCGCAGTCCCTGGGGTACCTCGGCTACGGCCACCTCGCCGCGGACACCTGGGTCGCCCCGCGCGAGAGCCCGGAGCTGCCGGCCGTCCTCGCGCGGGCCGGCGTGGCCCGCCACGCGTTCCGGGCTCAGCACCAAGGGCAGGCCCGAGCCCTCGTGGGCCAGGTCTGGGACCTCGAGGGCCTGGCCGCGGCATACCAGCGCTTTGCGGACGCGGCTCGAGAGGCGGGCTCGCCCACCGACCCTCGCGGCGCCTTCGCGGCGCGCTCCGCACTCGTGCACGCCTGGAGGCTGTTCCTCTTCACCGACCCCGGCCTGCCCGACGAGGTGCTCCCGCCGCACTGGCCCGGTCGGGAGGCCGCCGCGCTGTTCGACCGCCAGGCGGCCGAGCTCATGCCGCAGGCGAGTGCCTGGGTCGACCAGTGGCTCTCGGGAAACCCCGCCGCGGGGGCGCAGGCCTCACGGGCCTGACAGGCTGGCAGGCGGCAGCTCGAACCACCGCAGGTGGTCGAAGTCGGCGTTGACCTCGGCGTCCCCGTCGCAGGGCGTTGCCGCGCGCAGGATCTGCTCGGCCTCGCGCAGGTAGCCCTGCAGCGCCGACTCCGGGGCGCGGTCGTGCTGCCGCGGGTAGACCAGCTCGCCGTCGGCGTCGTAGCCGACCTGGCCCAACCGCAGCGGGGGCTCGACCGGCCCGCGCCGGTGGTGCCAGCGCCCCGTGGCGGGGTCGAAGCGGTAGTCGCCGAGAAGCCGCCAGCCGTCGCGGGCGACCAGGCGGACCGCCTCGACGATGTAGTCGAGCACCGGCTCGGAGATGAAGTAGTTGAAGTTCACCCGCACCCAGCCGGGTTTGATTCCCTCGCAGCCGTGGCCGATCTCGCGGTCGAGCTCATGGCTGCGCTCGGGGTCGATGCCCAGCAGGTAGTGGCCGTAGGGACCGGCGCACGAGCAGCCGCCCCGGGACTGGATCCCGAACAGGTCGTTGAGGACCGCAACCACGAAGTTGTGGTGCAGGAACCGAGCCCGGTCCCCCGGCGCACGGATCACGAACGAGACGATCGACAGCCGGTCGGCATCGAGGTTGCCAAGGATCTCGATGGCCGGTTCCTCCCGCCACGCCTCCACGGCCCGTCTCAGGAAGTGCTCCTCCCGGGCCCGGATCACCTCGACCCCTACGGCCTGCTTGAGCTGGAAGACGAGCCCGGCCCTGATCGACTCGATGATGGCCGGGGTGCCGCCCTCCTCACGGTGGGCCACGTCGTCGAGGTAGCGGTGCTCGTCCTTGTTGACGAAGGCGACCGTGCCCCCACCGGGGACGTCCGGGACCCGGTTGGTCGCCAGCGCGCGGCGCATGACGAGCACGCCGGGGGTGGCCGGGCCCCCGATGAACTTGTGCGGGCTCAGGAAGATCGCGTCCTTGTATGCCGCGGGGCCGGCCCCCGCGGGGCCGTACATCTCGATCTCGACGTAGGGGCCGGCGGCGGCGAAGTCCCAGAAGGACAGGGCACCGTGCTCGTGGAGGAGAGTGGCGATGGCGCCGGTGTCGCTGACGATTCCGGTGACGTTGCTGGCGGCCGAGAAGGAGCCGATCTTCAGCGGTCTCTCCCGGTGTCGCTCGAGCTCCTCGCGCAGCCTGTCGAGGTCGATGTGCCCGTCGTGGTCCTGCGGGATCACGACCACGTCGGCGATGGACTCGCGCCAGACCAGCTCGTTGCTGTGGTGCTCGTAGGGCCCGATGAAGACCACGGGCCGCTGGTCGGCGGGGATGTGCGCGGTGACGTGGTGCTGGTCCTCCAGGGTCGAGGGGACGCGCAGCCCCAGCATGCCCACCAGCTTGTCGATGGCGCCGGTGCAGCCCGACCCGGCGAAGATGACGACCGTCTCGTCGTCGCCCCCGACCGCCTCGTTGATGGTGGCGCGGGCGTCCTCGCGGAGCCGGGTCGTCTGCAGCCCGGTGCCCGAGGACTCCGTGTGCGTGTTGGCGTACCGGGGCAGGACCTCGTCACGGATGAAGTCCTCGATGAAGGACAGGGCGCGGCCGCTGGCGGTGTAGTCGGCGTACGTCACCCGTCGCGGGCCGTAGGGGGTCTGCATGACCTGGTCGTCGCCGATGACCGCCTCGCGGATCCTGCGCAGCAGGGGCGACTCGGGCGGAAGGTGCCGGGTCGTGGCCGCCGGCTGGACGTGGCGGATCTCATGCCCGCGGCTCTGGTGTGGCACGTACCCACTATAGGAATGATGGGGGCCATGACCGACGCGATCCCCACGCCCGAGGCACCCGCAGAGCCCCCAGTCCTCCTCGAGACCTCACCGAGTGGTGTCGCGACGGTCCGGCTGAACCGGCCCGACGCCATGAACTCCCTCGACGTTGCCACCAAGGACCTGCTGCTGCAGACCCTGCGGTCGGTGGCCGAGGACCCCGAGGTCCGCTGCGTCGTCCTCACCGGGTCGGGGCGGGCGTTCTGCGTCGGGCAGGACCTGCGCGAGCACGTCGGCCTGCTGAAGGGCGCCGCGGACGAGCTGTTCCGCACCGTTCCCGAGCACTACAACCCGATCGTCGAGCTGATCGCGACGATGCCCAAGCCGGTCATCGCGGCCATCAACGGCGTCGCTGCCGGCGCGGGCGCGGCCTTTGCGTTCGCCGCCGACTTCCGGCTGATGGTGCAGGAGGGCGGGATCAACCTCGCGTTCGCGGGCATCGCCCTCTCCTGCGACAGCGGTTCGTCGTGGTCGCTCCCCCGTCTCGTCGGCCCGGCGAGGGCCAAGGAGCTGCTGCTGCTGCCGCGCACCGTCCCCTCGGGTGAGTGCCTCGACCTCGGGCTGGTGACGCGGGTGCTGCCGGCTGACGAGCTCGACGCCGCCGTCGACGAGCTGGCCGAGACGCTGGCCGCGGGCCCGACCCTCGCCTACGGCTGCATTCGACGCGCGATCGCCCACAGCGCCGCCGCGCCGCTGTCCGACGCGCTCGCCCGCGAGGGCGAGTACATGGCTCTCACGGGCGCAAGCGCCGACCACCACGCCGCCGTGGACGCCTTCCTGGCCAAGGAGAAGCCCGTCTTCACCGGCCGCTGAGCGCTCGACCCGCCCCGCGACCCTGGGGAAGCGTCACGGGGGGTTGGCACCCCACGGGGTGTAGGTCAGCAGTGCGGCGGTGAACCAGAACAGCCCCACGGTGAGGGCGATGACCACGACGGCCACGCGTCGACGCCAGTGCGGGACCACCGAGGCGCCGGTCGAGGTGCGCATCGCCACGCTGGCGAACAGCGCCATGATCGGGAAGTCCAGCAGCAGGAAGCGCCACATGCTGGTGATGGGCCGCACCACGGCCAGCAGGTAGAACGGGTACGCCAGCGCCCAGGTGCGCAGCTCGATGGCCAGCCAGCGGCCGTGGCGACCCAGGATGAGCGCGACGTAGGTGGCCACCAGGCCAACCATGACGACGACGCCGGCGATGCCGCGCTCCTCCCACGCCCAGGTCAGCCACAGGACGAAGGGCCCGCGGTCCGGCTGCTGCCCCCAGGCCGCCTGCACGTCGAAGAACGCCCGCGGCAGGCCGCTGGTCACCCCGACGTAGACCGGCCACGCCACCGCGGAGACGGCCGTGGCGGCCAGCATGACCGCGGCACTGGTGCGCTGGCCCCGCAGCGGCTGCACCCCCGCTGCGCGGTCCTCGCGCCACCGGATCACCAGGTGGGCCAGGGCCGAGCAGGCCAGCGCCGGGGCCACGCCGCGGGTGAAGCCCAGGGCCAGCGCGACCACCCCCACCCAGGCGTACTGCCGTCGCATCAGCAGGAGCAGGGCGCCCGCGACGAGGACGCACGCGAGCGCCTCCGTGTACGGCATCAGGAGGATGCCGGTCGCCGGGTAGAGGCACCAGAGGGCGGCGGCCACGAGGGAGAGCCGCTCTCGGGCCGGCTGCGGCGAGGCGTGCAGCGCGAAACGGAACGCTTTCCACACCAGCAGGACGGCGACTCCGCCCAGCACCAGGTTGAGGGCCACGGCCGCGGCGGTGAACGGCAGTCCCGTCAGCATCAGGCCGCGCACGAGCAGTGGGAAGCCGGGGTAGAACGCCCAGGCGCTGTACGTCAGCCGTCCGGTGTCGGGATCGGCAGGCAGCGGCAGGGGGTACCCGCGCTCGGCGATCTCCGCGTACCACTCGGCGTCCCAGAGCCCGAGGATGTCGCTCACCGTCGGGCCGAGGTGCCCCACACCGGCCGGCGTCTGGAACCACGACGCCGCCGCGTACATCGCGAGGAGCACGACGACCCGCGACGCGGCATACCAGGCGAGCAGGAACAGCACCGGTCGCTGCAGGGCCCGGCCAGCGAGCTCGCTGCGCCGCTCGGTCGTCAGCAGGGCGGCGATCACGGCGGGTAGTCCGAGGGCGGCACGAAGACGAGGAGCTCGAAGACCCAGATGGCCTGCCCGACGACACCGGCGGCCACCAGCACGCCCGTCCGCCAGCCGAGGAAGCGTGGCCTGCGGTCGGGCCAGCCACCGCCGAGCAGGACCACGAGCAGCGGGAAGAGCGGCAGCAGGTAGCGGAAGATGCTGGTGAACGGGTCCAGGACCAGGCCGAGGTAGGCCGGGTACGCCAGGCACCAGCTGCGCAGCTCCGGGCCGAGAGCCCGCGCCCAGGGACCGCAGACCATGACGACGATCGTGGTCACCACCGCCGCCAGGGCGACCGGGCCGTAGGTGCCTGCGAGCTCGTAGTCGCGGAACACCCACTCGGACATCCACAGCCACGGCTTGAGCGGCACGATCTCGCCACCAGCCCGCCAGGCGGCCATGGTGTCGGTGTAGGCGGTCGGCGATCCCGTCACCGCCCAGGCGATCGTCGGCCAGGTGAGGCCGGAGACCGCGCAGGCCACGAGCGCGCCCGCACCGGCGAGGTACTCGCCGCCGGAGACCGGGCACTCGCGACGGCGCCGCCACCGCACCGCCAGGGCGACCGCGACGACCGCGAGCAGGGGCAGCGCGATGGGGCGGGTCAGCCCGAGGACCAGCGCGAGGCCGGCGGCCACCGCCCACCGTTGGCGCATCACCGCCCAGAGGAACCCGCACAGCACGAGCATCGCCAGCGACTCGGTGTACGACAGCTGTAGTGACACCGCGGACGGGAAGGCAGCCCAGGCCGCGACGGCCCCCAGCGCCACGCGCCGCCCCACGCGCTCGGCCAGCAGCCCGGCCATCAGCACGGCGGCGCCGAGCCCGCACACCAGCGCCAGCGTCGAGGCGACCGCGGGGAACCCGAGGCCGGTGACGCCCATGAGACCCCGAGCCAGCAGCGGGTAGAGGGGGTAGAAGGCCCACGCGTTCTGCGACGGCCTCCCGCTGGTCGGGTCCAGCGGGAGCTCGCGCGGGTAGCCCTGCTCGGCGACGGTGCGGTACCAGCTGCCGTCCCACAGCACGGTCATGTCGACGTAGTCCACGTCGGGGCCGGTCCACGACTCGACCGGCACCTGGTCGTTGACCGCGAGGAGGACGATGACGGCGGACACCGCGCGCAGGGCGAGGTAGACGGCCGCAGCCCGCGCCGCCAGTCCCCGGGTCACCGCACACCAGCCCGGTGACAGCCGTCGATGTGGTCGTCGACGACCCCGCAGGCCTGCATCGCGGCATACATGGTCGTCGGGCCGACGAAGACGAACCCGGCGCGCTTGAGCGCTGCGGCGAGGGCCACCGACTCCGGCGACGTGGCCCGCAGCTGCGACACGTCGGCGGGCCGGGTGTGGGACTCCGGCGCGAACGACCAGAAGACGGCGTCGAGGCCGCCTGCGTCGCGCAGCGCGACCACCGCCCGGGCGTTGGTGATGGCGGCCTCCACCTTGAGGCGGTTCCGGACGATGCCGGCATCGGCCATCAGCCGGGCACGGTCCGCGTCGTCGAAGGCGGCGACGCGCTCGGGGTCGAAGCCGGCGAACGCGGCGCGGAACGCCTCCCGCTTGCGCAGGATGGTCAGCCACGACAGCCCGGACTGGAACGCCTCGAGGGTGATCCGCTCGAACAGCGGGCTCTCCCCGCGCACCGGCACCCCCCACTCGGTGTCGTGGTAGGCGAGGTAGTCGTCGGTGGTCCCGGCCCAGGGGCAACGGGCGAGGCCGTCCGGCCCCGCAACGACGCCCGTCACCGGGCTGCCTCTCCCTCGCGTGCGACCGCCTCATCGAGCATGGCGTCCAGGGCGCGTGCGAACATCGGCCCGCTCACGCGGTCGGTGGCGGCCCGGGCGAGACGCCCGAGCAGACGTGGGCGGAGCGTGATCTCCTCGGCCCAGGTGACGGTGCTGCCCACCGGCGCCGCGGTGACGCGCACGTCGGCCCAGCCGCTCAGGACGCGCCCGGTCTTGAGGACGGCGAACCCGCCACGACCCTCGTCGTCTCCGGTCGGCGGCTCCCACCGGGTGAGCACCATGGAGTCGGAGAACCGGAGCGGGCCGATGCCGCTGAGGCCGGCGAACCCCCAGCCCACCCGCGGCGGGCCGTCGTCGACGCGCATGGTCGTGAGCGGGATCCACGACTCGTATGCCGCGAAGTCGGTGAGCACGCCCCACACGGTGGTGGGGTGTGCGGGGCAGGTGCGGATGAGGGTGAACGGTGCCATCGTCAGACGCCGGGCTCCTGCGGCGAGGCGGCCAGGCCTTCCTCCTGGCCCCTCAGGGCCTCGAGCTGGCGCTCCTGCTCCGCGAGGCGGTCCTGCAGCCGGTCGAGGACCCGGTCGACCTGGTCCATGCGGTAGCCGCGCAGCGCGGTGTCGAAGTGGACTCCCTCGATGTCGCGGGCCGTGAACGCCTCGGGCAGACCGGGGTCGGGCTGGCTGGTGACCGGGTCAGGCATCGGGTCGTAACGGATCCACCCGGCGAGCATGGCGCCGACCACGCCGACGAGGAGGACGGCGACAGCCGTGAGCAGGACCCAGATCACGCGCTGATCGTCGCATGCCGAGCGGGCCGGGTCACACCGGGACACAGGCATGCCCGGGCCGGTCGGCGCGATCCCGTCGCGCTCACTCGGGGCGGTGCGGCCGGACGCTGGGCTCGGAGTCGATGATGATCCGCACGGCCTCGTCGACGTCGTCGGTCAGCTGCAGCAGCGCGAGGTCCTCGCGACTGATCGTCCCGTGCTCCGCGAGGGTCCCGGTCAGCCACTGGAACAGGCCGCTCCAGTACTCCGACCCGATCAGCACCAGCGGGAACGACGTCACCTTCTGGGTCTGCACCAGGGTCAATGCCTCGAAGAGCTCGTCGAGGGTGCCGAAGCCGCCGGGGAGGACGATGAAGCCCTGGGCGTACTTCACGAACATCGTCTTGCGTGCGAAGAAGTACCGGAAGTTCACGCCGAGGTCGACGTAGGGGTTCAGGCCCGCCTCGAAGGGGAGCTCGATGCCCAGGCCGACCGAGGCCCCGCCGGCCTCGAGCGCGCCGCGGTTGGCCGCCTCCATGGCCCCGGGGCCGCCCCCGGTGATGACGGCGTACCCGGCCCTGGCGAGGGCCCGGCCGACCTCACGGCCCAGGGTGTAGTGCGGGCTGTCGACCGGGATGCGGGCCGAGCCGAACACGCTGACCGCGGGCCCGAGCTCGGCGAGGGCGCCGAAGCCCTCGACGAACTCGCTCTGGATGCGCATGACCCGCCACGGGTCGGTGTGCAGCCAGTCGGCGCGCCCCTTGTTGTCCAGCAGCCGCTGGTCGGTCGTCGTGCCGGGGACCCGCGAGCGCCGCAGGGTCACCGGCCCCGTGTGGTACTCCCACTCGCCCTCCGGATCAGCGTCGAGCTCGCTCATGGTGTCCTCCCTGCCGCTGGTGTGGGTGCTGCTGGTCGGTGCCGCCGCTGGTTGCGTGGTGGGTGCCGCTGCTGGGTGCGCTGGTGGTGCCGGTGGTGGCGGTGGTGGTGGCGCCGGGTCTGTTACGCGAGCCAGCGCATCAGTGCGGCCTCCGCCTCGGTCATCTGTGCCACCGGGCACCGCTCGTCGTCGTGGTGGGCGAGGTTCGGGTCGCCCGGGCCGAAGTTGACCGCGGCGATGCCGAGCTCGGAGAAGCGGGCCACGTCGGTCCAGCCCTCCTTGGCCACGACCTCGACGCCGAGCGCGTCGACGAAGGCGCGGGCCGCCGGCAGGTCCAGCCCCGGACGGGCCCCTCCGGCGTTGTCGACGACGTCCACCTCGAAGCCGGCGAACAGGTCCTCGACATGGGCGGCCGCCTCGGCCTCGGAGAGGTCCGGCGCGTACCGGTAGTTGACCGTGACGACGCACTCGTCGGGGATGACGTTGCCGGCGATGCCGCCCCGGATGGCGGTGGCGTTGAGGGCCTCGCGGTACTCCAGGCCGTCGACGGTGACGGTGCGAGGCTGGTATGCCGTGAGGCGGTCGATGACCTCGCCCGCATCGTGGATGGCGTTGCGCCCGTTCCACGGTCGCGCCGAGTGGGCGGCGACGCCGCGCACCGTGACGTGGGCGCGCAGGGTGCCCTTGCAGCCGCCCTCGACCTGGGCGGCGGTGGGCTCGAGGAGGACCGCGAAGTCGGCCTCGAGCAGGTCTGGCCGCTGCTCCTGGATCAGCCGCAGGCCGTTGAACTCGCTGTCGATCTCCTCGCCCTCGTAGAACACGAAGGTGAGGTCCCGGCTCGGCTCGGTGACCGCGGCCGCCACCTTGAGCTGCACCGCGACGCCGCCCTTCATGTCGACGGTGCCCCGGCCCCAGAGCTCGTCGCCGCGGAGCTCCGTCGGCAGGTTCGGCGGAGCCGAGGTCAGCGGGACGGTGTCGATGTGGCCCGCCAGCACGACCCGCTCGCTGCGACCGAGGGTGGTCCGCGCGACCAAGGAGTTGTTGACACGCGTCAGCTCGAGGTGGGCCAGTGGGGCGAGGGCGGCCTCGATGGCGTCGCAGAGGGTCTGCTCGTTGGTGCTGACCGACTCGATGTCGCACAGCGCCGCCGTCAGGGTGACGACGTCGGCCGAGAGGTCGAGGACGGGCGCGGTCGCAGGGGCGGTGGTCATGCGCGCCAGCCTATCCACCAGCCGTTCTCGGACCGGTCATCCGCCTCGCCTAGGCTGGCCCCCATGAGTGAGCGCACAGCCTCGGGATTCGGACTCGCGACCATCACCGACGACGGGGTGGTCCTCGACACGTGGTACCCCGAGCCGGCGCTCGGTCCGCTGGCGGCCGACGTCTCCGCACCCTCCGAGCTGGAGGCGCTCGTCGGCAAGGACGAGGTCCGCGCCGTGCGCCGCGAGCTCGTGTCCACCACCATCGACCTCGACTCCGCCCCCTCCGACGCCCCCGACGCGTACCTGCGCCTGCACCTGCTCTCGCACCGGCTCGCCGCCCCCAACACCCTCAACCTCGACGGGATCTTCGGTGTCCTCGCCAATGTCGTGTGGACCACCCAGGGCCCCTGCGCCGTCGAGGGTTTCGAGCTCACCCGGGCCCGCCTGAGCGCCCGGGGGCCCGTCCAGGTGCTCAGCATCGACAAGTTCCCCCGCATGGTCGACTACGTCGTCCCCAGCGGGGTCCGGATCGGCGACGCCGACCGGGTCCGCCTCGGCGCCCACCTCGCAGCCGGCACCACGGTGATGCACGAGGGCTTCGTCAACTTCAACGCAGGGACCCTCGGGACGTCGATGGTCGAGGGACGGATCAGCCAGGGCGTGGTCGTGGGCGACGGCTCGGACATCGGCGGTGGCGCCTCGACGATGGGCACCCTCTCCGGGGGCGGGTCGGAGCGCGTCAGCATCGGCGAGCGCTGCCTGCTCGGCGCGGAGTCCGGCCTGGGCATCGCGCTGGGCGACGACTGTGTGGTCGAGGCCGGGCTCTACCTCACCGCCGGCACCAAGGTGACGCTGCCGGACGGCGCCGTCGTCAAGGCCCGCGAGCTGTCGGGCCAGGACAGCCTGCTGTTCCGGCGCAACTCGGTCACCGGTACCGTCGAGGCCACGGCGCGCGACGGCCACGGCATCGTGCTGAACTCGGCGCTGCATGCCAACGACTAGGCGAGGGGGCCTCGTCCTCTCCGAGGACCGCCCGCGGTCCCGCACCCGCAAGGCCCTCACTCGCGCCGTCCTCACCCTCTTCGCCCTCGGCCTGGTCGCGGCCGGCTACCTCGGGGTGCAGGGCTTCCTGCACAACCTGGGCGGTCCGCGGTGCCAGGCGACGGCCCTCGGCACCAGCGTCGACTTCGACCCGTCCCAGACCCGGTATGCCGCGACGATCACCGCGCTCGCGGTCAAGCGAGGCCTGCCGCCGCGGGCGGCGACGATCGCCATCGCCACCGCCATCCAGGAGTCGAAGCTGCGGAACCTGCGCTACGGCGACCGCGACTCCATCGGCCTCTTCCAGCAGCGCCCCTCCCAGGGGTGGGGCACTGAGCAGCAGATCCTCGACCCGGTCTATGCGACGAACCGCTTCTACGACGCCCTCGTCAAGGTCCAGGGCTACGAGTCGATGGAGATCACCAAGGTCGCGCAGGAGGTCCAGCGCAGCGCCTACCCGGAGGCGTACGCCGACCACGAGCAGGAGGGTCGGATCCTCGCCAGCGCCCTGAGCGGCCACTCGCCGGCCGGTCTCGGCTGCCGTCTCGACGCTGCCGACTCCAGTGACCCGGCCAGCCTCGTCACCGAGCTCGAGGCCGAGCTCGGGGTCAGCGCCAGGAGCACGGGCTCGACCGTCGAGCTGACTGCCGACTCGGCGCTGCAGGCCTGGGCGGTGGGCGCCTGGGCGGTGGCCAAGGCGGACACCCACGGGGTCGAGCGGGTGCGGGTCGAGGGCCGGGAGTGGACGCGGACCCGCGACGAGGACGGCTGGGCGTGGCAGTCCACCCCGGGCGGGGCGGCCAAGACGGTCACCATCACCCTCGCGGGCTGAGCCTCCACCACCACAGGGCGACGCGACGAGGCCCGCACCGTGTCCCACGGTGCGGGCCTCGTTGTTCGGCCTGGAGCGACCGAGACGTCAGCGCTGGCCGATCGCGACGTAGTCGCGCTCGGTGGCGCCGACGTAGATCTGGCGAGGACGGCCGATCTTGGTCTGCGGGTCCTCGATCATCTCGCGCCACTGCGCGACCCACCCCGGCAGGCGGCCGAGGGCGAACAGGACGGTGAACATCCGCGTCGGGACGCCCATCGACTTGTAGATGAGGCCGGTGTAGAAGTCGACGTTCGGGTAGAGCTTGCGCTCCACGAAGTAGTCGTCCTCGAGCGCCGTCTGCTCGAGCTTGAGGGCGATCTCGAGCAGCTCGTCCTGGACGCCGCCCTTGTTCAGGATGGTGTCGGCGGTCTTCTTGATGATCGCCGCGCGCGGGTCGTAGTTCTTGTAGACGCGGTGCCCGAAGCCCATGAGCTTCACGCCGTCTTCCTTGTTCTTGACCTTCTTCACGAAGGCGTCGACGTCGCCGCCGTCGGCCTTGATCCGGTCGAGCATCTCGAGGACGGACTGGTTCGCCCCGCCGTGCAGCGGCCCGAAGAGCGCGTTGATGCCGGCCGATACCGATGCGAAGAGGTTCGCCTGCGAGGAGCCCACGAGCCGCACGGTCGAGGTGGAGCAGTTCTGCTCGTGGTCGGCGTGCAGGATGAGCAGCAGGTCGAGCGCCTTGACCATGTCGGGGTCGAGGTCGTAGGGCTCGGCCGGGAAGCCGAACGTCATCCGCAGGAAGTTCTCGGT
>NZ_DATBMI010000027.1:0-12846 GCF_036554925.1 Pedococcus sp. | reverse complement strand
TCCAGGACGTGGGGGTCGGCGCCCTCGACGAGCAGCGGGCGGATCCTGTCGGCCTCGGAGACCACGGTCGCGGCGGAGCGCACCGGCAACCGGCCGGACTCGACCGCCTCCCGGACCGGGGCGTTGACCTGCTTGCCGAACGCGGTCGCGACCGCCCCCACGGTCCCGGCGCCCCCGGCGCGGGTGGAGGGGGCGTGGTGGCGCACCCACTGCGCCACGCTCATCGCCGCAGCCCCGCCGGAGGCCTCCCCCCGGTGCATCGCCTCGACCGTGACCGCGACCCGGGCCGCGTCACAGGCCATGCCCAGCGCGTCGACCTCACCGAGCAGCCCGGACAGCCCGTCCGCACCGCCACCGGAGGGCACCTGCCACAGGGCCGAGCGCAGCCCGGCCAGCGCCTCCCGGGCGCCGGCGACCTGGGCTCGGCGCTCCGCCAGGCTCGCGCCCGGTGCGCCGCCCGGGCCGGTGTCGCCCGTCCCGGCCTCCCGGTCCTCCTGCTGGTTTCCCTCCATGACCACCACCCTAGGAGAGGCCACCGACACCCCACCCCGCCACCGACGTGACGAAAACCGTTCGGGCGCAACGAAATCCGGCGGCATACCCGGCGGTGAGAGGCAACCCTTCGACCGCGCCCTGTGGACGACGCGACCCGACCGGAGCGGCCTGTGGAAGACCTCGCTGTGCACCGCCCGCTCTCGTGGTCGGCCCGGCCTCAGCCGTCTCCCGACCCGCCCCGTGGAGGGGCGCCACTGCGGGCGAGCCCCGCACCGGTCCACGCCTCGTCACCGGTCACGTCCCGCACGACGTCCAGCCACTCGGGGACGACGTCCGAGGGCTGGCCCCGGTCGTCGATCTCGGCGACCAGTGTGCCGTCCTCGTGCTCGTCGACCGCGACCAGCAGCCCGTCCCGGTGCACGAGGTGTCGACGCTTGCGCAGGCAGTGGGCCGGCAGGGCCGTCAGGAGGGCCCACTCGTCGTCGTCCAGGTAGAAGTTCGTGCAGGCCACCTCGCGGGGCCCTCCGTCGAGGCGCACCTTGTGGCCCAGCTTGCGCGTGACCGTCCCGTCGGCTTCTCGCACCTCGCGCAGGCGCAGGCGGGTTCCCTCCACGTAGCGGTCGTGGATGTCCCTCGTCGTGGTGACGCCCTCGGGAAGCCTCGTGAGCAGGTATCGACGCTCGCGCTCCACCACCGCGTACTTCAGTGAGACCGGCACGGGGCGAAGGCTAACCGCCCGGGACCGGGCCGGCCGCGCCCACCAGGGGCGGCTGCGCCTTGTCCACACCACCGCACCATGCCGCCCCGTGTTCCACAGGGGGGCGCAGGGGGCCCGACACGCAGGCCACCGCCGCCTACGTTCGACGGGTGCGAGGGGACGCCGAGGGGCTGAGGAGGACGGCGGTGGCGGTGCGGCTGCAGGGCGAGCGGCTCCGGCTGCTCGCGGTGCACGTGCGCGCCGTCGGTGATGTCCGGTGGCGCTCCCCGGCTGCCGACCTCTACCGGGCGCAGGTGGACGCCCGCGCCCACAGCCTCCAGCGGCAGGCAGAGGCGACCGACGAGGTTGCACGTCGGCTCGACGCCCTGGCGGAGTCGCTCCGGGGCAGTGAGGGGCCCTGATGGGCGTCGACGTCACCGGCGGTCCCGGTGGGGTCGGGGCCGCGTTGGAGGACCTGACGGCCGCCGCTGCCCGGCTCGGCGAGACGTCGGGGCGGGTCGCCGACGTCACGGGTGCGCTGCTGCGCGCCGGCGCCGCGCCCGAGCTGGTGACCGCCACGCCGGCTGCGCCCGTCGAGGTGGCGCGGGTCGTCGGCGAGCTCGCCGCCCTGACCGGTCTCACCGGCCTGCCCGCCGACTCCGCTGCGCTGCTCGCGCTGGCGGTGGGGGTGCGGTCGGCCGTCACGGCGTATGCCGCGGCCGAACAGGCGGCCGCGCTGCTCGTGGAGTCGGCCCAGGACACCGTCGTCCTCGCCCTGTCACGCCAGCCGGCCGGGCTCGTGGGCGCCGCGGTGGTCGCCCAGGGCGCTGGGCTCGACGTCGCGGAGGTCGTCGACCGGGTGGGGTTCGCCGCGCCGTGGCTGGCCGACCTCGCCGGTGGGGTCGAGGGGCTGGTCGCCGGGCCGCTCACACCCGCGGACTACGAGGACGGGCTGGGCCTGCTGGTCGCGGCCGGGTCGAGCCGTGGCTGGCTCACCGAGGCGGGACGCGGTCTGCGCGTCGACGCGGTCGGGGCAAGCGCCACGGGACCACCCCCGCGTGGTCTGGCCGACCTCGTCGCGACGCAGGCCGAGCTCGACAACCCGGGATCCGGGCCCGACCGGGTGCGCGTCCTCCAGGTCCCCCAACGTGATGGCTCCTCCACCTGGGTGGCCGTCATCCCCGGCACCCAGGCGTGGTCGCCGCGGGCCGGGGCGAACCCCTTCGACCTCACCAGCGACGTGCTGCTCCTTGCGCAGCGGCAGACCCTGCTCGCGGCAGGGGTCGAGCGTGCCCTCACCCTCGCCCAGCGGGACGCCGGCCGGGCCGGGCGCAGCGACCCCGTGATGCTCGCGGGGCACAGCCAGGGCGGGATCGTGGCCGCCGCGCTCGCCGCGGACGACGGCTTCCGGGCGCGACACCGGGTCACCCACGTGGTGACCACGGGGGCGCCGGTCGCACGCCTCGCCCTGCCGCCGACGGTGTCGGTCCTCTCGCTCGAGCACACCCAGGACGTGGTGCCACGGCTGGAGGGCAGGCCCAACGCCGACCGCCGCTCCCACGTCACGGTCACGCGGGACCTGCGAGGCGACCCGGTGGTGGCGGGTCGCGCCGCCGCGGCGCACTCGACCGCGGCCTACATCGCCACCGCCGAGCAGGCCGACCGCGCAGGATCGGCCTCGCTGTCCGCGTGGCGGGAGGGTGCCGCTGCCTTCCTCGGTGACGGGTCGTCTTCAGCGCAGGTGCGTGACTACCGCGTCTGGCGCGAGGAGGGGGTGGCACGATGACGCCGTGAACCCGTCGACCGCGCTGGCCACCGTTCTCGTCGACGAGCTGGTGCGGTGCGGCGTCCGCGAGGCAGTGCTGTGCCCGGGCTCCCGCTCGGCCCCGCTCGCCTACGCGCTCCAGGAAGCCGACCGGGCCGGGCGGCTGCGCCTGCACGTGCGGGTCGACGAGCGCTCGGCCGGCTTCCTCGCGCTGGGCCTGGCCAAGGTCACGCGGGTGCCCGCCGTCGTCGTGACCACGTCCGGGACCGCCGTCGCCAACCTGCACCCCGCGGTGCTCGAGGCCCACCACGGGCAGGTGCCCCTGCTGGTGCTCAGCGCCGACCGGCCGTCGGAGCTGCGCGGCACCGGAGCCAACCAGACCACGACCCAGCCCGGCCTGTTCGGCCAGGCCCTGCGGTGGTCGCAGGAGCTGGCTGCGCCGGAGCGCCGTCCCGGCCAGGCGCCGGCCTGGCGGTCGTCGGTCTGCCGTGCCGTCGCCGCCAGTCGCGGCCGCCCCGGCGGCGTGCCCGGCCCCGCGCACCTCAACGTGCCGCTGCGGGAGCCGCTGGTCCCGACGGGTGACGGCGGCTGGCCCGACGAGATCGGAGGCAGGGCCGACGGTGCACCGTGGGTGTGCGTCACCGCCGGCACTCCCGGGCCCGCGCGACCGGTCGACCCGGTGCCGCGCACCCTGGTCGTGGTCGGTGACCTGCCCGAGCCGGGGCAGGCCGAGGCGGCGGTCAGGTGGGCACACGAGAGCGGGTGGCCCGTGGTCGCCGAGCCGTTCGGTGCGGGGACCTCGGGGGTGGTCCCGCACGGACCGCTGCTGCTCGGGGTCGAGTCGTGGCTGGACCAGCACCTGCCCGAGCGCGTCGTCACCGTGGGGCGCCCGACGCTGGCCCGTCCGGTCGCGCGGCTGCTGCGCCGTGACGGCGTGCGGGTGGAGGCGGTCGCTGCCTCTCCCGACTGGACCGACCCCGGCCACGTCGTGACGGCGGTGCACGACCTGGGCGTCCTGCGCCACCCCGTGCCGTGCGGGGACCACGACTGGGCCGAAGCGTGGCACGATGCCGGTCGGACCGTGGCTGCGCAGGTCGAGAAGGAGGGGCTTCCGTGGCCGAGCGGTCTCGGCGTGGCCCGGGGCCTGCTGGAGGCCGTGCCTGCCGGGTCGCTGCTGTTCGTCGGGTCGTCCAACGCGGTGCGCGACCTCGACCTGTCCAGCGACCGCGCTGCCGCTGTCGCGGTGGTCGCCAACCGGGGCCTGGCCGGCATCGACGGCTGCGTCTCGACCGCCGTCGGACTCGCGCTCGCGGGGACCTCGCCCACCTATGCCCTGCTCGGCGACCTGACCTTCCTGCACGACTCCGGCGGCCTGCTGATCGGCCCCCACGAGCCGTCGCCCGACCTCACCCTCGTCGTGGTCAACGACGACGGCGGCGGCATCTTCACGCTGCTCGAGCCGGGCGAGCCCGAGCGTGCCGACGACTTCGAGCGCGTCTTCGGCACCCCCACGGGCACCGACCTCGCTGCGCTGTGCGCCGCCCACGGCGTGGCCCACGTGAGGGTGGCCGACCCGCAGGCGCTGGCCGACGCGGTCGCCCAGCCACCCCGGGGACCGAGGGTGGTCGAGGTGGAGATCGACCGCTCGGGCCACCGGGCCGCCCACGCCCACATGCGCCGGGTGGCCGCCGAGGCCCTCGCTGCCGGGTGAGCAGCCGTCCGGCGGGCCCCCCGTCCTAGAACGGGACCGCCGCCACCGGCTGCCGGTCAGTGGCCCACGCCGCCGACAGGGCGGCGACCGCCCCGGGAGTGACCTCCTCGACCTCACCCTGCGTCGCCAGCGCCCCGAAGGTGCGCAGCCCGGCGTACGCCGACCCCAGCGCCTGCACGGGCAGCCGCACGTCGGCCGGGTCGTCGGTGCGCTCGCACCCGGCGGCCGCGGCCGGGCCGTCGCACCGCAGCCTCCACCGTCCCTCGTTCCAGGGGCAGAACGGGTCGGCCACCTCCAGCACGACGTCGACCGGCACGGCGCAGCCACGCTGGGCCAGCGCGGCCTCGACGTCGACGAGGCGCAGCCACAGCGAGTCGTGCACCGTCGTGCCGACCGCCCTCGGCCCCCCGCCCCACCACAGCACTGGGTCGTCGAGGCTGCCGCACAGCAGCTGGACCGAAGCGATGAGGTCGACGTCGACGAGCCGTCGCGTCAGGGCCAGCAGCACCGCCGAGTCCTCCGCCGCCACCTCCACGCAGGTCAGGGTGCCGCGGGGGTGACCATGCTCCCAGTGCGGCTTGCGGTGGAACACCGCGTACCCGACCGCCTCACTCCCGCGCTCGGCGACCAGCACCTGCGAGGCCTCCTCGCCACGGCGCAGATCCGGCACGTCGCGCGCGATGTGCCGCGAGAGCCGCGGCGGCCTCACCACGCCGCCGAGGACCGACGCGGCCAGCCGTGCGTGCAGGCCGTGCAGGCGCTCGGCGACGCCCTCATCGGCGAGCGCGACCATCCGCGTGGTGAGCGAGTCGGCGGCGGTCGCGACCGCGTCGGGGGCCTGCAGGCGATGCCCCCGCGAGAGGCGCAGCACGGCCTCCAGCGAGGCGACGGCATACCCGAACCGCCCATAGATGGCGGACTCGGACGCGTGCAGCCCCGACAGGGCGATCCCCCGCGCGCGCAGGTCGTCGAAGTGATGCCGGACCATCTGGCTCAGCACGCCCCGCCGCCGCTGGTCGGGGTGCACAGCGACCCAGGCGAGGCCCGCCATCGGCACCGCGTGCAGCCCGCCCGCCGGCGCCGGAACTGTGACCGTCATGTCGTAGGACGCGTGGACCCCCGCGAAGGGTGGCCCGTCGGTGGTGGTGGCGGCCGCGCAGCGCCCGAGGTCGAGGGCGCCCATCGACTCCTCCCACGGCCTGGCCTCGAAGACGAAGGCCGCCGCCGCGACCGCGAGGAAGTCCGGCGCGACCTCCGCGGTGACGGGGACGATCCGGTATGCCGTGTGCTCGCCGCTCATGGGCCACGATCGTGCCGTGGCACGGTGCGCCGCGCCACCGGCTTTCCGAGTGGCCGTCCTGACGGGCGGGCGCAGGCGCTCGGGCGCCCGGGGAGTCAGGCTCCGGCGAGGGCGTCGCGCATCGGCACGAGCTTGGCGTCCGACTCGGCGACCTCGGACTCGGGGTCGGAGCCCGCGACGATGCCGCAGCCGGCGAAGAGCCGCAGCTGGGCAGGGTCGGCCTCGTCGTACGCGCCGCACCGCAGGGCGATGCCCCACTCGCCGTCGCCGGCCGCGTCCATCCAGCCGACGGGACCGGCGTAGCGGCCGCGGTCCATCTCCTCGAGCTCGGCGATGAGGCCGTCGGCCTCGGCCGTCGGCGTGCCACACACCGCCGCGGACGGGTGCAGGGACGACGCGAGCGCCAGGGACGTCGTGTCGTCATGGAGCACGCCCGCCACGTCGGTGGCGAGGTGCATGACGTTGCTCAGGTGCAGCACGAAGGGAGACTCGGGGACGTTCATCGAGGAGCAGTGCGGGCGCAGCGCGTCGGCGACGGAGCGTACGGCGTACTCGTGCTCCTCGAGGTCCTTCGAGGACCGCGCCAGCGAGGCCGCGAGGGCGAGGTCGTGCTCGTCGTCGCCGGTGCGGCGGATCGTGCCGGCGAGGACGCGCGAGGTGACCAGCCCCTTCTCGAGGCGCACCAGCATCTCCGGTGTCGCCCCGACGAGGCCGTCGACCGCGAACACCCAGGTGGTGTCGTAGCGCTCGGCCAGCCGCTGCAGCAGCCACCGCGGGTCGATGGCCTGCTGGGCCTGGGCGCGCAGGTCGCGGGCCAGGACGACCTTGTCGAGCTGGCCCGCGGTGATGCGCTCGACCGCCTCGGAGACCCGGCCGGCCCACTGCGCCGGCGAGAGGGCGCCGTCGGCGAAGGTCACCCGATCGGGTTCGCGCGGCGGCTCCTGGCCCACGACTGCGGGGGAGGCGGGTACCGAGGCGTCGGTGCCGACCGTGGTCAGCCACGTCCTCCCGTCTCGGCGGCCGACGACGACCTCGGGGACGACGAGCGTGGCCCCGGCAGGCGACGACGCGGCATACGACACCGAGCCGAAGGCGACGGGTCCGGTGCCCGCGAGCCCGACCTCGTCGCGGACCACCGCGCTGCCCACCACCTGGCGCCACCAGGCCTGCGCCCGCTCGAAGCGGTCGGGGCCGTGCGTGGTGAGCTCCAGGGCCCGCCCCCAGCCGACGAGGCCCTCGCCGCGACGCACCCAGCTCGAGACCGCCCGGGGGGCGCCCAGGTCGGGGACCAGCGACAGCAGGGGGGCGCCGGTGTCGAGCTCGACCGTGCGGGCGACGAGCGGGGTGCCGGTCGGTCGGGCCGCTGGCCTGGGTTCGGGCAGGGTGCTCATGTCGCCGGTCAGCCTACGGCGTGGCCGACCTCGTGTGCCGTGCAGGGCGGGCATCCGCGAGGATGGCCACCATGACCCGCGCCCGGCTGGACAAGGACCCGCACGACGTCGCCAGGATGTTCGACGACGTGGCCGGGAGGTACGACCTCACCAACGACGTGCTGTCCCTGGGGCAGGACCGGCTGTGGCGACGGGCCGTGGTGCGCGCCGTCGACGCCCAGCCGGGGGAGCGGGTCCTGGACATCGCCGCCGGCACCGGTACGTCGAGCGAGCCGTTCGCCGACCGGGGGGTCCACGTGGTGCCGGCGGACTTCTCGCTCGGGATGCTGCGGGTGGGCAACCAGCGCCGTCCCGACCTCGGCTTCACGGCTGCCGACGCCATGCGGCTGCCGTTCGCGGACGACTCCTTCGACGCCGTGACCATGTCGTTCGGCCTGCGCAACGTGGCCTCGGTGCCCGCTGCGCTCGCGGAGTTCCTGCGCGTGACCCGCCCCGGCGGCCGGCTCGTGGTCTGCGAGTTCAGCCAGCCGGTCAACGCGGGCTTCCGCAAGGTCTACACCGAGTACCTCATGCGCTCGCTGCCCTCGATCGCCCGCCGGGTGAGCTCCAACCCGGAGTCCTACGTCTACCTCGCGGAGTCGATCCAGGCCTGGCCGGCGCAGCGCGAGCTCGCCCAGACCGTGGCGTCCGCCGGCTGGTCACAGGTGGCCTGGCGCAACCTGACCGGTGGCATCGTCGCCCTCCACCGAGCGGTGAAGCCGGCGTGAGGATCGGCGTGCGGCGCAGCGAGCGCCGGACCGGAGCGGTGGCTGAGCGCGGGGGTGGGTACCTGGGAGTCACGGCGTCCTGACCGTTGCGCCGGACCACGGCCGGCAGGTTAGGGCTGCCTAAGTACGACGACGGTGTTCGGCGGGAATAGACTCGCCCGAGCAATTCGTGAACAGGTTCACAAGCGCAGTGAGGCAGGCGTGGGTCAGACCATCACCGACAGCGGATCCGTGGCGAGCGCCACCGAGACCGCCGATGTCATCGTCGTCGGCGCCGGCCCGGCCGGCTCGGCCGCGGCGGCCTACCTGGCCATGACCGGCCTCGACGTCCTCGTCCTGGAGAAGACGGCCTTTCCCCGCGAGAAGGTCTGCGGCGACGGCCTCACCCCGCGCGCGGTCAAGGAGCTCATCACCCTCGGGATCCCCACCCCCGAGGAGGACGGCTGGATCAGGAACCACGGCCTGCGCATCATCGGCGGCGGCATGCGGCTCTCCCTTCCGTGGCCGGACCTCGCGAGCTTCCCGCCCTACGGCCTGGTCCGCACCCGGCAGGACTTCGACGACATCCTCGCCAAGCACGCCGTCAAGCACGGCGCCCGGCTGCGCGAGTCGACCAACGTCACCGGGCCGCTCCTCGACGCGACGGGCCGCATCGTCGGTGTCACCGCCCGCGCGGTCGACGCGAAGGGCCGCTCCACCGGCCCCGAGCTGACCTACCGCGCACCCCTCGTCGTGGCGGCCGACGGCAACTCCTCGCGGCTGTCGCTGGCGATGAACCGGCCCAAGCGCGACGACCGCCCCATGGGGGTCGCCGTCCGCACCTACTACACGAGCCCGCGCCACGACGACGACTACCTCGAGTCCTGGCTCGAGCTGTGGAGCACCGACGACAGCGGCAAGCGGGTCCTGCTGCCCGGCTACGGCTGGATCTTCGGCGTGGGCGACGGCACCTCGAACGTCGGTCTCGGCATCCTCAACACGTCCTCCGCCTTCGGCAAGACCGACTACAAGGACGTCATGCGGCGCTGGGTCGCCACCATGCCGCAGGAGTGGACGTACAGCGACGAGACCATGGTCGGCCCGATCCGTGGCGCCGCCCTGCCGATGGGCTTCAACCGACAGCCGCACTACGACCGGGGTCTGCTCCTCGTCGGCGACGCGGGCGGAATGGTCAACCCCTTCAACGGCGAGGGCATCGCCTACGCCATGGAGTCCGGTCGCCTCGCCGCCGACGTCATCGCCCAGGCCTTCGCCCGCGGCACCGACGCCGGCCGCGAGCGGGTGCTGCAGTCCTACCCCGGAGTCATGAAGGACGCGCTGGGCGGGTACTACACACTCGGCCGCTACTTCGCGAAGATGATCGGCAATCCCGAGGTGATGCGCCTCGCCACGAAGTACGGGCTGCCGCGCACCACGCTGATGAAGTTCCTGCTCAAGGTCATGGCGAACCTGGCCGAACCGCACGGCGGCGACGCGAGCGACCGCCTGATCACTGCCCTGTCGAAGATGGCACCCGACGCATGACCGGGGGTGCGCTCAGTGACGTGGCCCATAGGATTGGGCCGCACCGCACGCATACGAGGCCTGTGAACGGCGAGATCAACGAAAGGGGAGCTGGGCGGCGATGACTGACCCCTACATCCCGCTGCTGTTCCTGCTGGCGATCGGCGGAGGCTTCGCGGTCTTCTCGGTCTTCGCGGCCGCCATCGCAGGACCCAAGCGCTACAACCGAGCCAAGCTCGACGCCTACGAGTGCGGCATCGAGCCGACGCCGCAGGCCGCGGGCGGTGGGCGCGTCCCGATCAAGTACTACCTGACGGCGATGCTCTTCATCATCTTCGACATCGAGTCGGTGTTCCTCTACCCCTTCGCGGTGGCCTTCAACCAGCTCGGGCTCTTCGCGCTGGTCGAGATGGTGCTGTTCATCGTCACCGTGTTCGTCGCCTACGCGTACGTGTGGCGCCGCGGCGGCCTCGAGTGGGACTGACGGGCGCAGGGCACGAGGACGTAAGGACATAGGCATGGGAATCGAAGAGAAGCTCCCCGCAGGCTTCGTGCTGACCACGGTCGAGCAGGTCGCGGGCTACATGCGCAAGAGCTCGGTCTGGCCGGCCACGTTCGGCCTCGCCTGCTGTGCCATCGAGATGATGGCCGTGGGCACCCCCGACTACGACATCGCCCGCTTCGGCATGGAGCGCTTCTCGGCGACGCCGAGGCAGGCCGACCTGATGATCGTCGCGGGCCGCGTGAGCCAGAAGATGGCGCCGGTGGTCCGGCAGGTCTACGACCAGATGCCCGAGCCCAAGTGGGTCATCTCCATGGGTGTCTGCGCCAGCTCCGGCGGCATGTTCAACAACTACGCGATCGTCCAGGGCGTCGACCACATCATCCCGGTCGACGTCTACCTGCCCGGCTGCCCGCCGCGGCCGGAGATGCTGCTCAACGCGATCCTCACGCTGCACGAGCAGATCCAGAACAGCAAGCTCGGCGTCAACCGTGTGGCGGCGGCCCGGGCGGCCGAGGAGGCCGCGCTCGCGGCCACACCCACCCACCAGATGACCGGCCTGCTGGCCCAGGGCGCCGGGAGCGCCCACACCCACGCCCACACCCACGCGGACGCCCACACGCTCGGACGCGACGCGGCCCGAGGTGGTGTGGCATGAGCGAGGAGAAGCAGGACATCCCCGCCACGGACCCGAAGCAGGCCACGGCCAACAGCAACATCGACGGCACCAAGGCCGCCGGCGCCGCCGCCGACCGGGGCGACGGCCCGGACCAGCCGGCCGCCGAGGTCGTCGGCGAGACCGTCAAGGCCGACGCCGTGGCCGAGCCCAGCGCCGCCGACGCGAGCGCGGAGGTCGCCGAGGGCGGCGACGCCGCGGAGCCGGACAACCTGCCGGCCGCCCCGGGCACCACCCCCGAGCCCGTCGTCATCGGCGAGCGCCACGGCATGTTCGGAGCCTCGGACGGCGGCGACACCTCCGGCTACGGCGGCCTGGTCACCAAGGTGCTCTTCCCGGCTGCGGCCGTCCGCCCCTACGGCTCCTACTTCGACGAGGTGGCCGACAGCCTGGAGCGCGGGCTGGTCGGGGGTGACGCCTCCTTCGGCGAGGCTGTCGAGCGCGTGGTCGTCGACCGCGGCGAGCTCACGCTCCACGTGCGCCGCGAGCACCTGCTGCCCGTCGCCCGCGTGCTCCGCGACGACCCCGCCCTGCGCTTCGAGATCTGCACCGGCGTCTCCGGGGTGCACTACCCCGCGGAGGCCGGGCGCGAGCTGCACGCGGTCTACCACTTCCTGTCGATCACCCACGGCGGGCGCCGTGTCCGGGTCGAGGTCTCCTGCCCCGCGGGTGACGCCCACATCCCGTCCATCGTCTCGATCTACCCGGCCAACGACTGGCACGAGCGCGAGACCTGGGACATGTTCGGGATCGAGTTCGACGGGCACCCGGCCCTGACCCGCATCCTCATGCCCGACGACTGGCCGGGCCACCCGCAGCGCAAGGACTACCCGCTCGGCGGCATCCCCGTCGAGTACAAGGGCGCCACCATCCCGCCGCCGGACCAGCGGAGGTCTTACACCTGATGTCCACCACCGAGCCCCCCATGGGCACCACCGACATCTACGCCACCTCGGGCGCCGACGCGGTCGACTCCGAGGGCGCCCACGTCTTCAACGCCGCCGGCGGGGACTGGGACCAGCTCGTCGACGAGGCCGCCGCCCTCCACGAGGAGCGCATCGTCGTCAACATGGGCCCGCAGCACCCGTCCACCCACGGCGTGCTCCGGCTCATCCTCGAGCTCGACGGCGAGACGGTCACCGAGACCCGGGCGGGAATCGGCTACCTGCACACCGGCATCGAGAAGAACATGGAGTTCCGCACCTGGACCCAGGGCGTGACCTTCTGCACCCGGATGGACTACCTCACGCCCTTCTTCAACGAGGCGGTGTTCTGCCTCGGCGTCGAGAGGCTTCTCGGGATCACCGAGCAGGTCCCGGAGCGTGCGAGCACGATCCGCGTGCTGCTGATGGAGCTCAACCGGATCACCTCCCACCTGGTCGCGCTCGCGACCGGCGGCATGGAGATGGGCGCCACGACCGTCATGACGGTCGGCTTCCGCGAGCGCGAGCGCATCCTCGCGATCTTCGAGATGATCACCGGCCTGCGCATGAACAACGCGTTCATCCGTCCCGGCGGCGTGGCCCAGGACCTCCCACCCGGCGCCATCGACAAGGTCCGCGACACGATCCCGCTGGTGCGCAAGGGTCTTGGCGAGCTCGAGCTGCTGCTCAACGAGAACCCGATCCTCAAGGGGCGCACCGTCGACGTCGGCTACCTCGACCTGACCGGCTGCATGGCCCTCGGCATCACCGGCCCGGTGCTGCGCTCGACCGGCCTGCCGCACGACCTGCGCAAGCTCGACCCGTACTGCGGCTACGAGACCTACGACTTCGAGGTCATCACCCGCACCGAGGCCGACGCCTACGCCCGCCTGCGGATCCGCATCGACGAGATGTACGAGTCGCTGAAGATCGCCGAGCAGTGCATCGACCGGCTCCAGGCCAAGCCCGGCCCGGTGATGGTGGCCGACAAGAAGATCGCCTGGCCGGCCCAGCTCGCCATCGGCGGCGACGGCATGGGCAACAGCCTCGATCACATCCGCGAGATCATGGGCACCTCGATGGAGTCCCTCATCCACCACTTCAAGCTCGTCACCG
>NZ_DATBMI010000175.1:0-16936 GCF_036554925.1 Pedococcus sp. | reverse complement strand
CGACGCCAACAAGTGGTACGGCGAGTTCGCCCGGCTCGCCCTGCGGTTGCGCCGGGACGACGACTACGAGGTCGACGAGAAGAAGCGCACCGTCGGCGTGCTCGAGGCCGGCATCGCCAAGGTCGAGGACTACCTCGGCATCGAGAACCTCTACGAGTCGGTCAACACCCCGCTCATCGGCTACCTGAACAACTCCATCAAGGCCAAGGAGCTGTTCAAGCGCGACAAGGACTACGTGGTCCTGCGCGGGGAGGTGCTCATCGTCGACGAGCACACGGGCCGCCTCCTCGCCGGCCGCCGCTACAACGAGGGCATGCACCAGGCCATCGAGGCGAAGGAGGGTGTGGAGATCCAGAACGAGAACCAGACCCTCGCCACGATCACCCTGCAGAACTACTTCCGCATGTACGCCAAGCTCTCGGGCATGACGGGCACCGCCCAGACCGAGGCGGCCGAGCTGCACTCGATCTACAAGCTCGGGGTCGTGCCGATCCCGACGAACCGGCCGATGATCCGCAAGGACCAGGCCGACCTCGTCTACCGCACGGAGGAGGCCAAGTTCGGGGCTGTCGTCGACGACATCGTCGGCCGCCACGGCGAGGGCCAGCCGGTGCTCGTCGGCACCACCAGCGTCGAGAAGAGCGAGTACCTCTCCGACCAGCTGCGCCGCAAGGGCATCCCGCACGAGGTCCTCAACGCCAAGCACCACGAGCGCGAGGCCGCGATCGTCGCCCAGGCGGGCCGCAAGGGCGCCGTCACCGTCGCCACCAACATGGCCGGCCGCGGCACCGACATCATGCTCGGCGGCAACCCCGAGTTCATGGCCGTCGCCACCCTCAAGCAGCGCGGGCTCGACCCGGTGGAGACGCCGGAGGAGTACGAGGCCGCCTGGGACGACGCCCTGCTGAAGGCCGAGGAGGCCGTGAAGGCGGAGCACGACGAGGTCACCGGCCTCGGCGGTCTCTACGTCCTCGGCACCGAGCGTCACGAGTCCCGGCGCATCGACAACCAGCTGCGCGGTCGCTCCGGCCGTCAGGGCGACCCGGGCGAGTCGCGGTTCTACCTCTCGCTGCAGGACGACCTCATGCGCCTGTTCAACGCGGCGATGGTCGACCGGTTCATGACCACCGCGAAGATGGACGACAACGTCCCGATCGAGTCAAAGCTCGTGACGCGCTCGATCCAGAGCGCGCAGGGTCAGGTCGAGGGCCGCAACTTCGAGATCCGCAAGAACGTCCTCAAGTACGACGACGTCCTCAACCGCCAGCGCACCGTCATCTACGACGAGCGGCGCCGGGTGCTCGAGGGGGAGGACCTGCACGAGCAGATCCGCCACTTCGTCAACGACGTCATCAACGGCTACGTCGACGCCGAGACCGCCCAGGGGTTCTCCGACGACTGGGACCTCGACCGCCTCTGGACGGCCCTCAAGACGCTCTACCCGGTGTCGATCACGCCGGAGGAGGTCGAGGAGGCCGTCGGCGGCCGCAGTGCGCTGACCGCCGAGGCCCTCAAGGAGCAGCTGCTCTCCGACGCGCACCACGCGTACGACGCGCGTGAGGAGCAGCTCGGCGCCGAGGTGATGCGCGAGGTGGAGCGTCGCGTCGTCCTCTCCGTCCTCGACCGGAAGTGGCGCGAGCACCTCTACGAGATGGACTACCTGCAGGAGGGCATCGGCCTTCGCGCGATGGCCCAGCGTGACCCGCTCGTGGAGTACCAGCGCGAGGGCTTCCAGCTCTTCCAGGCGATGATGGACTCCATCAAGGAGGAGTCGGTCGGCTACCTCTTCAACGTCAACGTCGAGGTCGAGCAGCCCGCGGCCGCTGCGCCCGCCGTGCAGCCGATGAGCGTCACCGACATGCTGGCCGGCTCCGGGCTGGCCGGTGGCGAGCTCGCCCTCGAGCCGGGTGAGGTCCCCGAGCCGGCCGCGGCCGAGGCGGCGAGGACCACCCCCGATGGCGAGGCGGCGCCGCGCCACGAGCCGCTCATCAAGGCGAAGGGCCTCGAGCAGCCCGTGCGCGCCGCGCAGCTGCACTACTCCGCCCCCACCGCCGAGGGCGGCGTCGAGGAGCGCGAGATGGCCGCGTCGGGCACGACCCTCACCGAGGAGCAGCTCAGCGGGACGCCGAGGAACGCGCCGTGCCCGTGCGGCTCCGGCAAGAAGTTCAAGATGTGCCACGGGGCCAGCCACTGACGCGGCTTGCACCCTGAGGGCGGGGCTGGCAGGACCACAGGGTCCGGCCGGCCCCGCTCCGCGTCTGGGAGCAGGGCGCCGCCCCTGTATGCCGTCCGCTCGCCGGACCTGCCGGCGCCGGTCCCGTGGCCGGTGCAGTGCCGGTGCAGTGCCGGTGCCGTGCCGGTGCCGTGCCGGTGCCGTGCCGGTGCAGTGCCGGTGCAGTGGCCGGTGCCTGGCTGTGGTCGTGGCGGGGCCGACCGGGGCGTCAGCCGACCTGGAGCGCCTCGATCCGCCACCGCCCGTCCACCCCGACGAGCCGCATGGCCAGGGCGCGCACCCGGGCCCCGTCGACGACGACCGCGCAGGTCTCGGCCACCCCGTCGGCGGGCTCGCAGACCCGCACACCCCGCACCACCGCGCGCCGGGCAGTCACGGCACCGCGCCGAGCCGACACCGCCCCGCGACGGGCCACCACGGCATACACCTCGGGGGTGGTCCACCTCAGGATCTGCGGCGCCTGGCGCGAGCCCGCCATCACCTCGACGACGGCCTGCGCGAGGTGCGCGGCCCACTGCTCCGGGTCGGGCAGGTCGCCGCGGCCAGTGGGCTGGGGGCCGAACAGCTGCTCATCGCTCGCCGACGCGAAGTCCACGGCGAGGGCGTCCTGGATGTAGCGCGGCGCGGTGTCGTCGCCCGGCAGAGGGAGCTGGTCGCTGCTGGTGATCCGCGGCGGACGATGGCGAGGGATCGGCAGCACGCGGATCGGGCTCAGGGCGGTCGTCATCGCCTCCCGGCCCGTCATGGGGTCACCTCCCGCGACGGCGCGTGCAGCAGCTGCCCCGGGAGAAGCAGGCTCGCGTCGGGGCCGATGACCGACCGGTTGGCGTCGTGCCACCGTGGCCACTCCTGCGCCACCTCCGCGTCCGTGGCGTCCGGGCCCAGGTGCGCCCTGGCGATGTCCCACAGCGTGTCGCCGCGGAGGACGACGACGCCCGGGCTCTCGTCGGCCGGTGGCGCGGCAGCCAGGAGGCTGGGGGAGGGCTGCGGCCGCACGACGGGCCTGTCGGGGACCCAGCCGGGCGAGGGCGCCGACTCCGGCTGGGACTGGGCACGCCACGCCGGGGTCGCGGGCTGCGGGGGAGCGGCGTGGCCGGGCTCGCTCGGTGCGAACGCCGGGGACAGCGCCGCGGGCGGCGCTCCGACCGCCGAGACCGCGGCGTGGCCCGCGTCGCCGGCGGTCGCCGTTCCGGGAGCGACGGCCCCGGCGAGGGCGGCGCCGGTGAGGATGGCAGCGACTCGGCGGGTGAACGTGGGCGCGACGGCCGCAGCGGCCCGCCGGCCGATGGCGCCTGCGGGGCCGGGCAGGTGCGCCAGCGTCCCGAGCAGCACGCAGACCGCCAGCCACGTCGCCGTCGCGAGGCCGAGCAGCGCTGCCATCAGCGTGAGGGCCTGCTCCGGCGCCAGCGGCACGGCGGAGCGGGTCTGGGCGAGGAGGGCCGCGGCCACGACAGCCAGCCACCACCCCAGCGCCACGGCGGCCGCCGCCGCCAGCGCGCTACCGGAAGAGGCCCTCAGTGCCGCCGGCGGTGCCTGGGCGGCGGCACCGTCGCCGGGCCCACTGCTGGTGTCCTCGTGCCGGCGGTCGTGCCTGTCGTCGTACCCGTCGTGATGCCTTTCGCTGTGCTTGTCGCGATGCCCGCGTGCCATGAATCCCCCTTGTGGTGGCCGGACGTGCGGCGCTGGCGAGGGTTCACGCACTGCGCCATCACGATTGCTCTTACCGTCATTTAATGCAGTTTGCTTGCGTTTGGCAAGGCTTGAAGCTGATGGAGTAGGCTGAACCGGGCAGGTCGGCCAGTTGGATGGGGCAGTCAGATCGGGCAGTCAGTTCGGTCAGGGGGAGGCGCGATGCGGTGGAGCCAGCTCTTCGACGACCTCGAGGCGCAGTGGGACGCCGAGACCCGGCGCGACCTCGACTACGAGGTGGCTGACCGGACGCGGCGCGAGCGAGCCTCGGTCGGTCTCTACGAGCGGCTGGCGGCGAGCTCAGGGAAGACCGTGCTCGTCCGGGTCACCAGCGGCAGGGCGGTCGGCGGTGTGATCGCGGATGTGGGCCGGGGCTGGATGCTCCTGCGAAGCGACCGCCGGCCCGTGCTGGTGCCGCTCGCCGCGGTTGCCGCTGTCTCGGGTCTCTCGGAGCGCGCCACGGGGAGCCCGGTGGGCAAGAGGTTCTCGCTCGGGTACGCGCTGCGCGGCCTGAGCCGGGATCGGGCGGTCGTGGCCGTCGAGGACGTCACCGGCGCGACCACCTCCGGCACCATCGATGCCGTGGGAGCTGACTGCTTCGACCTGAGCGAGCACGCCCCCGACGAACCACGGCGCCCGGAGAACGTCACCGGCCGACGCGTGGTCCCGTTCTCCGCCGTCGTGAGCGTCAGCGCGGGCGCCAGGACCTAGCGGCCTCCTCGGCCGCGATCTCCTCTCCGCACGGGTGCGCGGCGGGTGGCGTCTACTCCGGGTTCTGCCCGAAGGGGTGGGACGACACGAAGGTGCGGGTCTCGTCGTACATCCGCTGGATGTACGCCTCGAGCTCGGAGACCTCGACGCGCCACTGGCCGCGCCCGCCGACCTTGATCGCGGGGAGCTCGCCCGAGCGCACCAGGGCATAGGCCTGGGCCGCGGAGATGTCGAGGACCTCGGAGACCTCCGAGAGCTGGATGAATCTCTTCGTCACGGCTGCCCCGCCTTCTCACGCGCCCTTGATCAAGGACTGACCTTCTCTTGACCAAATTTTTACCATGTTCGTTCGTCTGCGTCTGCTGATTGCCGACAGTCTCCCATCGAAGGTGTTTCACGGTGTTGGGCGACCTCCACCTGTGGACAACCTCTCCTCTGTGGACTGACGCTGCGGAGGTGAGGCGGGGTGCGCCATGATGGGCCGCGCTGCCCGCGCTCGACCACGAGCCGGCGACGCCGGGCCCGCACCGATGCAACGATCACGAGGGGGATCTCCGTGCCCGATGTGCCCGATGTGCCGACGCCCCAGGCAGCCCGCCTGCAGAAGCCGTCGTGGCGGGACACCCGCCTGCTCGTGGGAGTGCTCCTCGTCCTCGCGGCCACGGTGCTGGGCTCGCTGACCGTGGCCGCGGCCGACGACCGCGTCCCGATGTATGCCGCGAACGGCCCGCTCCTGCCCGGCCAGCCGCTGACGCCGGAGCGACTCACCCGCGTCGACGTCCAGCTCGGCGACCGCGCCGCCGGCTACCTCGCGGCCTCCGCCCCCGTGCCCCGGGGCGCCTTCGTGCTGCGGGAGGTCCGTCCCGGGGAGCTCGTGCCGCGGTCCGCGATCGGGGCGGAGGGAGACGTCGGCGTGCAGCCGCTGACCCTGCAGGTCGATGCGAACTCGGCCGCCCCGCTGCTCGTCGGCTCGGTGGTCGACGTCTACGTCAACCCGGTCCAGGAGGACGGCAACGCCACCGGCCGCGACTTCGCGGGTGCCGAGCTGGCACTCGAGTCCGTCTCCGTGGCAGGGCTGCCGCAGACGGGAGGCAGCCTCGCGGGCTCGCAGGCCGACCGCGCCGTGCAGGTCATGGCCCCCAAGGACCGCATCCGCGACCTCATCGGCCAGGTCGACCTCGGTGCGCGGGTCACGCTCGTCCCCGTCCCCGGCTCGCGGCTCAGGAACGACACGTGACCCGCGCGGTGCTGACGGCGGTCAGCCACCGCTGGGAGGCCGACCTGGTCACCTCGCTGGAGGCCTCGGCCGGGATGACCGTCGTGCGCCGGTGCGCCGACGTCGCGGACCTGCTGGCGGCCGCGTCGGCCGGCCTCGCCGACGTGGCCATCGTCTCCGCCGACCTGCGGGCGCTGGACCGCGACGCCCTGCACCACCTCGCGCGGCACGGCGTGCGCACCGCCGGCGCCGTCGCGCCGGGCGACGAGCCGGGGGAGCGGCGCCTGCGCCAGCTCGGGCTCGACGTGGTGGTGCGCTCCGACGCCGAGACGCACGAGCTCGAGGAGGCACTCGCCGGGCTCGACGACACCCCGGGCACGGAGGCGGCGGCATCGGACCTCCGTGACGGCCTCGGCGCCCTCGACGTGCTCGGCCCGGACGGTCGGGGCGGTTCGCCCCGAGCTGACGGGTCGGGCCCGGGGGGCGAGCCCGCCGAGCCCGGCGCCTGGCACCCGGTCGAGGCGTGCCGCGTCATCGCTGTGTGGGGTCCCACCGGTGCTCCCGGGCGCACCACGGTGGCCCTCGGCCTCGCCGCCGAGCTGGCCCACCGGGGCGCACGCACCCTGCTCGTCGACGCCGACACGTACGGCTCCTCCGTCGCCCAGTCCCTCGCCCTCCTCGACGAGGCGCCGGGGATGGCCGCCGCCGCCCGCGCCGCCGACCAGGGCTCCCTCGACCTGCCCGGCCTCGCCCGGGTGGCTCCGGAGGTGGCGCCGCGGCTGCGGGTCCTCACCGGCATCCCGCGCCCGGACCGGTGGCCCGAGCTGCGTGCCGCTGCAGTGGAGAACGTCCTCACCGTCGCCCGCCAGCTCGCCGAGCTCGTCGTGGTCGACTGCGGCTTCTCGATCGAGGACGACGAGGAGCTCAGCTACGACACCCTCGCGCCGCGCCGCAACGCCGCCACGCTGACCGCCCTCGAGCAGGCCGACGAGCTGCTGGTCGTCGGGAGCGCCGACCCGATCGGCCTCCAGCGCCTGGTGCGCGCCGTCCAGGACGTCGGCAACCTCCCGACGCCGACCCCACGGGTGGTGGTGAACAAGCTGCGCGCGTCCTCCGTGGGCAACCGTCCCGAGCGCAGGGTCACCGAGGCCCTGGGCCGCTTCGCCGGCATGGAGGACCTGCACTTCCTCCCCTGGGACCAGGCCTCCCTGGACGGCGCGATGTTCGCGGGGTGCTCGTTGGTCGAGTTCGCGCCGCAGTCCGAGCTGCGACGGGCGGTCGCCGCGCTCGCCTCGAGGTATGCCGCCGTCCCCGAGCCCGCGCGCCGAGGGCGGCGCCGCCGCTGACCGCACGGCGCGCAGCCCCTCAGCGAGGGTCGAGCGAGACGTCAGTGGCTGAACAGCAGGGTGAGGCCGCCGACGGTGTAGAAGACCATGAGCACCAGGAGCGGGGCCTGGCCGAGGACGGCCACCCGCCTCTCGAACAGCGAGACGGCGCGCTCGTGGGCCAGCACGACACCGAGCACGTGCCCGGTGATGATCGAGACCACCTGGATCGTGGCGACCAGCGTCGGCTCGATGAGCGCGTAGCTCGGCTCGATGCCGGCGGTGCCCAGCCAGTTCGCGCCGGTGCCGAGGGGGTCCGAGAGCCGGGCCAGGCCGTTGGTGCCCTCGAACACCCAGAGCGACCAGTAGTGCGCGACGAGGTAGCCGGCCGCGATGGGCAGCAGCGAGGGCGCGAAGGCCGACGCGAGGCCGCGCACCGGCAGCCCGGCGAGCAGCGCCGACGTGGCGGCCGCGGCATACAGGCTCAGGGCGACGATGAGGCACATCGCCAGCAGTGCGGCGGTCTGCCAGAGCCGGCCGGGCAGCGGCGAGGACTGCACGAAGGTGTACCACCACGTCTCGCTGGAGAACCCGTCGTAGGCGGTGCCGCCGAGCATCACGGACGTCACGGCGAGCAGCCCGGCCCGGGGGGCCAGCTCGTTGGGGCCGTGCAGAGGGGTCCGCAGGACCCACCGGCCGTCCGCCCGGCGGCCGAGCGGGCTGAGCGTGCCGTAGAGCGAGGACCACGCCTCGAAGGGGTCACCCGTGGCGAAGTAGGCGCGGCCGAAGACCAGCGCCAGCACCAGCGAGACCAGCAGGAAGCCGAAGATGGACAGCTGCAGCACGGGCAGGGTGGCGTTGTCGGGCGCGATGAGCTCGAGCCAGCTGAAGGCGAGCAGCCCGGCGGCTGCCGGCCAGTAGCCCAGGCGGTACGGCACCAGGGAGAGGTCGGGCGCCACCCGGGCGGCGGCGAGGATGCCGCGGTGGATCCACCGGACCGGGTTGAGCACCCGCCAGATCGGCCCGAAGACGATCGACAGCACGCCCAGGCCGACCCACAGCCAGACGTAGACGACGTACGGCACCGGGTTGTTCGCGTTGTCGCGACCGAAGACGAGCGCCACGAGGGTCCAGGCCGTCAGGGCGAGCGAGAGCGCGACGAAGACCCCCCGGACGACCGGGGAGTCCAGGGCCAGGGCGACCGGCGCCGGGAGCAGACGGCCCTGCTCGCGCGTGAGCAGGGGCTGCTTCCAGAGCACCCCGAGCGCGACGAACGAGACCACGAGGGCGAGGGCGGCCCCGACGACCAGCAGCTCGAACGGCAGCGGGAGGTCCTGGCGGGAGCCGACACCGTGAGCCGGCAGGGCCGCAGGCGTCATCGCACCGCGATCATCAGCAGCCGCAGCGGCGGCTTGTGCGTCTCGACCTCGTAGAGCCCCGGCTTGCTGCCGGTGATGGTGATGCTCGACGGTGTGCCGGCCCGCAGGCGTCCCTCGACCTCGAAGCCGTGGGCGTGGATCTCGTCGTCGTGGTCGCTGGTGACGACCAGGGTGAGGGACTCGCCGACCTTGAGGTCGACCGTCCGGGGCGGCGGCGACACCTTCTTGCCGTTGACCGTGATGGCCATCGTGCGGCCGGCGGGGGTGTCCCTGGCCGGAGGTGGCGTGGTGGGGGTCGTCGCGGGCGTCGTCGTCGAGCCGGGCGTGCCAGACGTCGTGGAGCTGCCGCTCGACGTGGTGGCCGTGGTGCTCGAGCCGGCGGTGGGGGAACCCTCCCCACCACCGCACGCGGTGACGGACAGCGACACCGCCAGCACCGCGGCATACGCCAAGGGCTGGGCGGTGGGCAGTTTCGTCACGCCCCGCAGTCTAGACGGCGCCATCTGACACCATTGAGGCGTGCCTGACCGCCTCATGTCGCTCGACGCGTCCTTCCTCTACCTCGAGGACGCGACCACTCCCATGCACGTGGGCTCGGTCATGGTCTTCGACCCCCCGGACGACGGCTTCGACTACGACCGGCTGGTGCAGCTCATCTCCCAGCGCATCGCCTTCGTCCCGCGCTACCGGCAGCGGATCCGGCAGATCCCCGGACGCCTCGCGAACCCGGTCTGGGTCGACGACGAGGACTTCGACATCACCTACCACGTCCGGCGCTCCGCCCTGCCGCGTCCGGGCACCGACGAGCAGCTGCAGGAGTTCGTGGCGCGGATCCAGCCCCGGCACCTCGACCGGCACCGCCCGCTGTGGGAGGTCTACCTCGTCGAGGGCCTCGAGGAGGGGCGGTTCGCGATCATCACCAAGAGCCACCAGGCCCTGGTCGACGGGGTGAACGCGGTCGACATCGCCCACGTCATCGTCGACGACGACCCCGCCGCCGAGGGCCTGATCACCGACACCTGGCGGCCGTCCCAGGAGCCCAGCGACCTCGAGCTGCTCACCGGCGCGCTCGTCGACGCGGTGCGCCGGCCGAGCGAGGTCGTCGACAACGTCCGCGGCGGCATCATCGACCTGAAGGCGATCGGCGGCCGGGCGCTCGAGGCCGCCGGCGCGGTCGCGGCGACGCTGGCGCGCACCGCCACCCGCCCCGCGCCGGTCTCCCCGCTCAACGCGGAGGTCGGCGAGGCCCGGCGCTACGTCATGGTCGGCACCGACCTCGACGACTACAAGAAGGTCCGCAGCCGGCTGGCCCGCGGCAACTACGCCGACGACGTCACGATCAACGACGTGGTGCTCGCGACGATCTCCGGCGCGTTCCGCTCGTGGCTCCTCACGCGTGGCGAGGCCGTGCACTCGGGCACCACCGTGCGCGCGATGGTGCCCGTCAGCGTCTACGACGACGAGCAGACCCAGCACCACACCCGGCTCGGCAGCCGGCTCAAGGCCTGCTTCGTCGACCTGCCGGTGGGGGAGCCCGGGGCGTCGATGCGGCTGCACCAGATCGCGTTCGCGATGCGCCAGCAGATGGAGGGCGGCCAGGCGGTCGGCGCGGACTCCCTCGCCGGGCTGGCGGGCTTCGCCCCGCCCACCCTCCACTCGCTCGGGGCGCGGCTGGGCTCGGCCGTCTCCCGCCGCCTCTTCAACGTCGTCATCACGAACGTGCCGGGTCCGCAGCAGGCGCTGTATGCCGGGGACGCCAAGATGCTCTCGACCTACCCGGTGATGCCGCTCGCCAAGGGGCAGGCGCTCTCCATCGGCCTGACCTCCTACGACGGCGGCGTCTACTACGGCCTCAACGCCGACCGCAACGCCATGCCCGATGTCGACGTGCTCGGCCAGAGCGTGGTCGACTCCCTCGCCGAGCTGCTCGAGAGCAAGTCGACCCAGCGATGAGCCCCGCCGCCGCCGGCCCGCGCCGTGGACTGGTCCTCGGCGGCGGCGGTGTGCTGGGGGCGGCGTGGACCGTGGGTGCCCTGCAGGCCCTCGAGGACGAGCTCGGGATGGACGCCCGTGAGTTCGACGCCTTCGTCGGCACCTCGGCGGGCTCGGTGCTGGCCAGCCTGCTGGCGTGCGGGGTGTCGGTGGCGGACCTGCTCACCCACCAGCTCGACGGCGCCATCGACGTCGGTCCCCTCGCGGGGTACCGGTTCGACTACGAGAGCGACACCGGCGGCAGCCGCCCGCCCCGCCCCCGGGTCGGCCTGGGGTCGAGCGGCCTGCTGCGGGCCAATGCCTGGCAGCTGCGCCAGCTGCCGCCCACCACGGTGCTGTCGGCGATCGTGCCCGAGGGCCGCGGCAGCATCGAGTCGGTCGGAGCCCTGGTCTCCTGGGTGGCCGGCGACGGCTGGGCACCCCGCGACGGCCTGTGCGTCGTCGCGCTCGACTTCGACGGCGGCCGCCGGGTGGCCTTCGGCCGCGAGGACGCCCCTGCCGTGCCCCTGGCCTCGGCGGTGATGGCCTCCTGCGCGATCCCCGGCTGGTACCAGCCGGTGCGGATCGGCGAGCACCGCTACATCGACGGCGGGGCGTGGTCCTCGACCAACCTCGACCTCATGGTCGGCCAGGGGCTCGACGAGGTGTTCGTCCTGGCACCGCAGGTCAGCTTCGTGCGCGACGCCCCGACGCAGTGGCGCACCAGGGTGGAGCGCCAGTGGCGCAACCGGGTGACGCTCCGCTGCCTGCGCGAGCTGCACCGGGTGCACCGCGACGGGGCCCACGTCACCGTGCTCGGGCCGGGCGAGGAGGACCTCGAGGCCCTCGGCTCCAACCTGATGGACGTGACGAGGCGCCCGCGCGTCATCGAGACCTCTCTGCGAACATCGGCCCACGCGCTGCGCGACCCCGCGCCGCTGCCGGACCAGTCGAGATTCGAGGATGTGGGATGAGCCAGACGCGGGTCTACCTGCCGCTCAGCGCTGCCGCCGTGCGCGCGCTGGCGCGAGAGCGGGAGCTCCCGTCGCCTCCGCTCGCCGCCTTCGCCGTGACCTCCCGGCTCGAGCGCTCGCTGCCGACCGGCGACGAGGAGGAGTGGGAGTATGCCGCGCTGTGCGAGGCGGTGGAAGCCGCCTCCGCGCTGCGCGCGGGGCCCGGTGACAAGCGGGTGGTCGCCGCTGCCGACGTCGACGCCGAGTGGGTGGCGGAGACGTCCGCCGCCGCGGGTGCCGAGGGCCCGGCCCTCGCCTGCGTCGAGGTCACCGGCCAGGTGGCCCTGAGGGACATCGTGTCGTTCCACATCGACGAGGAGCCCGGAGCGGACGGCGCGGACGACCTGCTCTGGTACGACGCCACCGAGCTCGACGAGGTCGCCCGCCTCGTGTAGCGGGGTGCTCCGGGCCGTCCCGGCGGGCGGACAAGGGGACTTCCGCACTGGCAGGCGGGGCACCTGGCGGCGACACTGGTTGCGCAGACCGCAGAGGAGGGCCCATGCGCACCCTCGACGTGCTCCAGACCCGCCTCGGCGACGTCTGGTCCATGAACCGCCCGGGGTGCACGCGCGCCCACGTGGTGGTGGCCATGCCCTCCTTCAGCCTCGCCCCGTCCATCCTGGCCCACTACGGTCGCCGGCTCGAGGCCCTCGAGCACCGCTACCTGGTGACGATGCTGATGCTGGCCAGGATCCCGGGCTGCGAGCTGGTCTTCGTCTGCAGCACCCATCCCGGCGAGGAGGTCGTGGACTACTACACCAGCCTGGTGCCCGAGGAGCTGCGGGCGAGCGTGAGGTCCCGGCTGCACATCGTCACCGCGCCGGCGTCGGAGCCCGGGCCGGTGGCCGCCGCCCTCGTCGACCACCCCGAGGCGCTCGACCGGATCGAGGACCTCATCGCGGGCCGGCCGGCGATGATCGAGCCGTGGAACGTCACGGCCGCCGAGGTCGCGGTCGCCGAGCGTCTCGGCGTGCCGATCAACGGCACCGCCCCCGACCTGTGGCCGATGGGGTTCAAGAGCGCCGGTCGCAGGGTCTTCGCCGAGGCCGGGGTCCCCACACCACTCGGGCAGGAGGACGTCCACGACCTCTCCGAGATCACGCACGCGGCCGCCCGGATCTCGCGGACCCACCCGCACGCGCAGAACGTCGTCGTCAAGCACGACAACAGCGGGGCCGGTGACGGCAACCTCGTGATCGGCCTGCGCGACGCCCACGGCAACCCGGTGCCGCGTGCCGCGCTGCGCCGCAGGATCGACAAGGCCATGCCCGAGTGGTACCGCCGGGACCTGCGGTCCGGTGGAGTGGTCGAGGAGATGGTGGCGGGGTCGTCCTTCGCGAGCCCCAGCGCGCAGGTCGACATCGCTCCCGACGGGTCGGTGACCGTCCTGTCCACGCACGAGCAGGTCCTCGGTGGTGACTCCGGCCAGGTGTATGCCGGGTGCGTCTTCCCCGCCAACCGCGCCTACACGGGGGAGCTGGCCGGGTATGCCGAGGCGGTGGGTGAGCGCCTCGCCGAGAGCGGTGCCAGGGGTCGGCTGAGCGTGGACTTCGTGGCGGTCCGCCGGAAGCGCTGGGACGTCTTCGGCATCGAGGTGAACCTGCGCAAAGGGGGCACCACCCACCCCTACACGGTGCTGCGGCACCTCGCCCCGGGTCGGTTCGAGACGCGCAGCGGGGACTGGGTGACCGACCGCGACGGAACGACCCGCTGCTACACCTCGACCGACACGCTGATGGACCCGGCGTGGACCACCCTCCAGCCAGCCACGGTCATCCGTGCCGTCGAGTCCGCGGGGCTGTCCTTCGACCGCGACGCCGGCACCGGCGTCGTCCTCCACATGTTGTCGGGACTCGCGATCGACGGCCGCTGCGGTCTCACCGCGATCGCGCGCTCGGACGGGGAGGGCCGGGACATGGCGGCCGCGGCGGAGGCGGCCGTCGCGGCGGCTGCCGCCGGGGCTGTCGGAGGACCCGCCTAGAGTCTCGTGCTCCCACCGCTGCGCCGGTGGTGACCGCAGACCGACGACCTCCCGGGAGCCCGCGTGGACCCTCGTGCCGCCCTCGACCTCGCCCGCGCGCTCCTCCTCGAGCATGGCCTGCACGACTGGTCGGCTGCCCTGGACCGCGCCAAGACCCGGGCAGGAGCCTGCCGCTTCGGGCGCCGGCAGATCACGCTCAGCGCCGCCTTGACCCGCCTGCACTCCGAGGCGGAGGTGCGCGACACGATCCTCCACGAGGTCGCGCACGCCCTGGCGGGGCCCGGGCACGGGCACGACGAGGTGTGGCGGGCCATCGCCCTGCGGATCGGCTGCTCCGGCCTGCGGGTCGTGCCGCCCGACGCGCCGCGTGTGGAGGGCCCGTGGCGGGGCACCTGCCCGCGTGGGCACGTGCGCCACCGCCACCGCCGGCCCCAGCGACCCCTCTCGTGCGGCACGTGCAGCCGCACCTTCGACGTGCACCACCTGCTGGAGTGGACCCACCACGGCCGCAGCATCGACCTCGGCCCGTCGTATGCCGCGCAGGTCGCGGCCCTGCGCGCAGCAGGGAAGGTCCGTGCGCGGAGGCCCGGCGTCGGCAGCCCGGCCACCGTGCCCACCGGCTCCGCTGGCGCCGACCTCGCGGGGGTCCTGTGGGGTACCGGAGCCGGAGCGGGGGCAGCGCGGCCCGGGCTGGTCACGGGCGCCCGCGGACGCTGCCTGGCCCCGGGCCGCTACCACGGTGTCGTCGGCGAGGTGGTGAAGGTCGGTCGCACGCGCTACCACCTGCGTGTCCCGGCGGGGGTGCTCACCGTGCCCTTCGCGCTGGTCGAGGCGGCGTAGCGGGAGGTCGGGGTGGTGGGCCCGGCTCAGCGGGTGGCCGGCTCAGCGGGTGGCCGGCTCAGCGCAGGTGCTCGGCGAGCCAGGGGTCGACGAGAGCGTGGAAGGCGTCGGCGCGGTCCCGTCGCACGCAGTGGCCGGCGCCGGGGACGACCTCGAGGCGCAGGTGCGGGTTGTGCAGGTCGGCGGCCCGCCGCAGGATCTCCGGCGACAGGAGCACCGTGCCGTCACCGGTCACCGCGAGGGCGGGCACCTCGACCTGCGCCACGATCGCGTCCCACGGCTGCAGCAGGCTGGCCACCCCGAGCTCGAGGAAGTCGAGGTCGACCTCGGTCTTGGCCCGCCCCCACGGGTCGAACTCGGCCTCCGGCCATGCGGGGTTGTCGGCGCGCCCGCGCGCCATCTCCGTCGCGGGGTCGCTCGCCCACGAGCGGCACTCCGCGATCCGCTCCGCCACGACGTCCCGCGGCTGCACCCGCAGCTCCGGGTCGCGCCAGGCCGGCTCCTCCAGCACCACGGCGGCCACCAGGTCGGGTCGGCGGGCCGCCAGCGCGCCGGCCAGTCCGCCGCCCATGGAGTGCCCCACGACCCCCACCCGGCCGCGCTCGCCGGCGACGTGCGCCACGACGGCCTCGGCCGCGGCATACATCTCCTCCATCGGGTCGGGCGCGGCGAGCTGCTCCGGGGTGAAGCGGGGCGAGGCGCCGTGCCCGAGCGCGTCGACGGTGACGACGGCGTGGTCCGGGGCCCACCGGCGCACGGCGTCGGGCCAGCAGGCGCCCGAGTCGCCGAGGCCGTGCAGCAGCACGAGGGTGGGTGCCCCGGGGTCCGTGCGTCCCGCGACCACGGTGACGAGCTCGGGCGTGGAGGAGGTCGGCGGCATACGTGACACCATAGGTGCGCCCCACCGACGAGAGACCCTCCAAGGAGCACGACCTACATGGATGCCGTCACCCAGGTACCCGCCCCCGTCAACGAGCCGGTGCTCGACTACGCGCCCGGGAGCCCGGAACGCGCCGCCCTCGAGGTGGCGCTGGCCGAGCTGGGCAGCAACCCGATGGACCTGCCGCACACCATCGCCGGCAAGCGGGTCATGGGGACGGGCAAGAAGATCGATGTCCGCCAGCCCCACGCGAAGCGCAAGGTGCTCGGCACGATGCGCAACGCCACGGTCGCCGACGCGCAGGCCGCCGTCGACGCTGCCAAGGCCGCGGCCCCGGCCTGGCGTGAGCTCTCGTTCGACGACCGTGCGGCGATCCTGCTCAAGGCCGCCGAGCTGCTGTCCGGGCCGTGGCGCGCCCAGCTCAACGCCGCGACCATGCTCGGGCAGTCCAAGACGGCCTACCAGGCCGAGATCGACTCCGCCTGCGAGCTCATCGACTTCTGGCGGATCAACGTGCACTTCGCCCGGCAGATCCTCGCCGAGCAGCCCATGCTCAACTCCAAGGGCATCTGGAACCGCACCGACCACCGGCCGCTCGAGGGCTTCGTCTACGCGATCACGCCGTTCAACTTCACCGCGATCGCCGGCAACCTGCCTACTGCGCCGGCGCTGATGGGCAACACGGTGGTCTGGAAGCCCTCGCCCACCCAGCAGTTCGCCGCCCAGGTCACCATGGAGCTGCTGGAGACCGCCGGCATGCCGCCCGGCGTGATCAACCTCGTCACCGGTGACGGCCTCAACGTCTCCAAGGTCGCGCTCGCCGACCCCGACCTCGCCGGCATCCACTTCACGGGCTCGACCGCGACGTTCCAGCACCTGTGGCAGCAGGTGGGCGAGAACCTGCAGGGCTACCGCACCTACCCGCGCCTGGTCGGCGAGACCGGTGGCAAGGACTTCATCCTCGCCCACCCCTCCGCCGACCCGGACGTGCTGCGCACCGCGATGATCCGCGGCGCGTTCGAGTACCAGGGCCAGAAGTGCTCCGCCGCCTCGCGCGCCTACGTCCCGCGCTCGGTGTGGCGCAAGATCAAGGCCGACCTCGTCTCCATCACCGACGGCCTGACCCAGGGCGACGTCACCGACCTGTCCAACTTCATGGGCGCCGTCATCGACGACAAGGCCTTCGCCAAGCACGCCGCCGCCATCGACCGGGCACACGCCGCGGCCGGCGTCGACGTGGTCGCGGGCGGCAAGTACGACGACAGCGAGGGCTGGTTCGTGCGCCCGACGGTCCTCGAGATCGACGACCCCGGCGACGAGTCCTTCAGGACCGAGTACTTCGGCCCGATCCTGTCGGTGCACGTCTACCCGGACCGGCAGTTCGACAAGGTGCTCGACCAGATGGAGTCCTTCGCGCCCTACGGCCTGACCGGCTCCATCATCGCCCAGGACCGCCACGCCATCGCCGACGCCACCCGGCGGCTGCGCTTCGCAGCGGGCAACTTCTACATCAACGACAAGCCGACCGGCGCCGTCGTGGGCCAGCAGCCGTTCGGTGGCGGCCGCGCCTCGGGCACCAACGACAAGGCCGGCGCCGCCCAGAACCTCCTGCGCTGGACGTCCGCGCGCTCCATCAAGGAGACCTTCAACCCGCCGACCCACCACGCCTACCCGCACATGGGCTGACACAGCACAGCG
>NZ_DATBMI010000138.1:0-3455 GCF_036554925.1 Pedococcus sp. | reverse complement strand
TGCTGGGTCTGAAGGAGAACGTCATCCTCGGAAAGCTCATCCCGGCCGGCACGGGTCTCCCGCGCTACCGGAACATCAAGGTGGAGCCGACCGAGGAGGCCAAGGCCGCGGTCTACTCCATGCCGAGCTACGAGTACGAGTACCCGGTCTTCGGCCCGGGCAGCGGGGAGGCCATCCGCCTCGACGACGCGGAGCTCGGTCTCGACTGAGCTGCCCTGCGCTCCCAGCCCGAAGGGGGCCGGTCCGTTCGCGGACCGGCCCCCTTCGGCGTGCCAGGGCCCCAGGCCCGGGCTGAGGGACATCGTTCCGTGCTGAGCGGTTGCGTGGTGACTTTCCTCTCCCCAACGTTGAGGCACACCGTTGCGGGCCCGGTGCGGCCACGTCCTGCGGTCAGGGACGGAGCTGCAGCGTGGCGATCTCCCACGGCCCGAGGGGGACGCGCACCTCTGCGTTCGCGACCTCCAGCGGCCCGCCCGGCCGCCCGAACAGGTCGCACCGCCGCGCCTGCGCGATCCCGGATCCCGCCAGGCTCACCACTGCCTCGGTGGGTCGGGTGCACTCCGCGACGACCCTCAGCTCGAGCCACCCGTCCCGGCGTCGCAGGGAGGTCAGGACGACACCGCGCCCTTCGAGGCGCAGGGCCGTCGGCCGGCCGGCCGCGGACGCACCCGCCGCGGGGACGGAACCGGCCGCCGTGCCGCGCACGGCCACGACCGGGTGGAGGTACCCCTCGACGGCCGCGACGAGGGCGGCGTCCTCCCACCCGCCGGCGTGGGGGAGGACCGCCAGGTCCGCGGTGGCAGGGCCCAGGCACTGCGCCTGGGGGGTCGGCAGCTGCGGCCCGGCCGGCTCGTCACGATGCGGGTGGACGTTGCGGCTGAGGTAGCCGATGGCCCGCAGCAGGGTGAGCGCGAGTGCCTGCCCGCCGGCCGTGTCGACGACCTCGTGCTCCATCGTCCGACCCAGCAGCACGCCCGCGCCACCCGCGTCGACGAACCGCTCGGCCGGGTAGGTCGGCAGCGGGAACTCGCCTCCCGTCCCGCCCTCGGCGGTGAGCGGGCGGCGCACGACCGCCAGCTGACCCTCGGCGTCGACGGTCGAGGTGGCGCGGGCCAGCGGGACCAGCAGCCGCAGCCGGTGGTCGGAGGATCGGTTCTCCCAGGCCAGCGCCAGCCGGGCGAACGGCTCGCCGCGGCGCAGCTCGACCCGGGTGGTGACGGTGACCGGCTCCGTGGTGGCCGACCGAGAGCCGTCCGCCTCGAGCCGGGTCGGCAGGCGGTAGTCGCGACGCACCTCGAGGGCTGCTCGGAGCGGACCCCGCTCGAGCACCCGCACCTCGACGTGGTCGGGGGTGTCGACCACGCGGTCACCCGCGGGCGGACCGTAGTTGTAGCTGTCGCCGCAGTCACCGCCGTCGACGAGGGTGCCGACGCCGTCGAGCACCGTGCCGTCGGCCGCGGTGAGGCGCAGGCTGCCGCCGTCGCGGACGTCGACGCGCAGGAGGGAGCTGGTCAGGGAGGTGCCCTCGACGCCGACGCCCGACGTGGTGGCGGCCTGGCCGCGGCCGGGCTGGTCCTCGGCGCGCTGCGGGGTCCAGGTCGACCAGCCGAGGCCCTCGCACTCCACGGCGGCGACGAGCCGCCGACGGGGCTCGTCGACGATCACGAGGGTCCACGGCTCGTCGGCCGGCCTGCCCGCCACCGCCGAGGCCACCCGCCCCTCCTCGCGGACGGCGTCGAACCGCTCGGGTCCGGGTCGGTCAGCGACGTGGAAGACCAGCTCTCGACCCGCCTCGTCGATCTCGAGCCGGCGGACCTGCAACCCGAACAGCTCGCGGTCGTGGACCCGGCCCATGACGGTGGCGAGCCGCGCGGCGGGGACCTGCTCCCGGGCCAGCTCCGCCGCCGGCCGTCCCAGCTCCTGGGTGGGGAGCAGCCGCCCGTCAGCCGCTGCAAGGGCCACCGCGGGCCAGTCGGCCGGCACCGGCAGCGTGAGGGCGAGCTGGTCGGCTCGCGCGCCCGGCACGGGGTTGACCACGAGGAGCGACCCGTCGGGGACGTGCCGCGCCAGACCGGCGAGCACGCGGTCCCGCACCGCCTGCGCCGCGTGCTCGCCCTCGGCGATCCGTGCAGCCACCTGCAGGGCGGTCTCGTCGACGCCGCAGCCGGTGACGGAGTCGTGGCAGGAGGAGTCGACGACGTTGCCCCACGCGAGGTCGAGGTAGGCCTGCGGCCAGGCCTCCAGCCACAGCGAGGCGAAGGGCTCCGCGTAGCGGGCGAGCGTGCGCTCCGTCCGAGCCATGGCGTCCTTGAGGTGCCACCGCACCGAGAGCACCCCGGGGAGGATGTTGGCGCGGGCGTGGCTGCGCAGCTCTCCCTCGACCACGAGCAGGGCGGCCTCGGGGGTGCGTGCCTCGGCGAGGTAGTCGCGCAGCGTGGCCACGCGGACCCGCGGGCCGTCGGGGTGCTCGCCGAGCCGGCCGACCTGCTGCATCAGGCTGGGCAGGGGAGCGGCGTGGTCGGTGCCGTACATCGCGAGGAAGGCATCCGCACCGAACCACGCGCGCTGCCGGGCCATCCGGTCCACGAGCCGGCTCCGGACGGACTCGACATCCGTGCCGTTGGCGCTGTCGAGGAAGAGGTCGGCCGCGTTCCCGTACCCGGAGGGAAGGTACTCGGTCCGGATGGTGCTGCCGTCGGGCGAGCGCCAGACGAACTCGTGATGCGCGACCCGCTCCGGGACGCCGCGCCAGACGCACGCCCGGCTGAGACCGGCACGACGCAGGATCTGGGGCATCTGGGCGCAGTGCCCGAACATGTCGGGCAGGTAGCCGACCGGCATCGGTTCGCCCAAGGCGCTCGCGGACGCCCAGCCCATCTCGAGGTTGCGGATCATCGTCTCGCCCGAGCAGAGGAACTCGTCCATCAGCACGCGCCACGGGCCGATGGCGAGCTGCCCGCCCGCGACCAGGTCCCGGATCGTCCCGCGCCGCTCCGGCCGGACCTCGAGGTAGTCCTCGACCGCGGCCATCTGGCCGTCGAGCGTGAAGCGGAACCCGGGCTCGGCCAGCCCCCGCGCCGTCACGTCGTCCATGAGGTCGACCAGGCGGAGGCGGAACCGCTGGAACGGCTCGTACCACTCGCGGTCCCAGTGCGTGTGCGGCACCAGCCAGACGTCGTCGTCCATGAGGTCCCCTCGTCGTCGCGGGCCATGGTTCCAGAGGCACCCCGCGGCCGCAGTCCGACGTGACCGTGGTGGGGCTCCGCAACCCAGCCAGGCACGGTGGGCCGGCCAGCTCCAATGCAGGCCCGAACCGATTTGGTGGGCCACTGGGCAGGCGGTATCTTTGAACACTGTGTCTGAGGTGCGCCTCGGGCACGCGAGTCCGGATCCGAGGGCAACCCCGGCTCCGTGGCCACCACCTCTCGCCGGGCAATCCACCATTCTGGCCCCTC
>NZ_DATBMI010000059.1:0-7317 GCF_036554925.1 Pedococcus sp. | reverse complement strand
ATCGGTGGACGCCGGCTGGTCGGGCGGGAGAGCGACGCGTGGGGACGCGTGGCGGCGGCAAGGTGCCGCGCGGTGAGTCCCGGGTGGCGGTCAGTCCCGGGGTGGCGGTGAGTCCTGCGGGGGGTGGGTGGCGGACGGGGGCGCCGCGGGCGGCAGGGCCGGCTCGCCCGCCGGCGTGCCAGCGGCATACCCGCTCGGCGGCGGGATGGTGGCCTCACGCTGGCCGAAGTCGACGCGCACCGCGTCGCGCTCGGCACCCTCGGCCTCGAAGTACTCCTCGCGGCGGATGCTGAACATCCCGGCGACGACGTTCGACGGCACCGACTCGACGCGGGTGTTGAGCTCGCGGACGTTGGCGTTGTAGTAGCGCCGAGCCGAGGCGATGCGGTCCTCGGTCGAGGTCAGCTCCTGCTGCAGGGCGAGGAAGTTCTGGTTGGCCTTGAGGTCCGGGTAGGCCTCGGCCACGGCGATGAGCCGGCCGAGGGCTGCGCTGAGCAGCCCCTCGCTCTGGGCCTGCTGGCCGGGGCTCTGGCCGCCCGCCATGGCGGCCGCTCGCGCCTTCATGACGTCCTCGAGGGTGCCGCGCTCGTGGGCGGCGTAGCCCTTGACGGTCTCGACGAGGTTGCCGATGAGGTCGTGTCGGCGCTTGAGCTCGACGTCGATCTGTCGCCAGGCCTCCTGGACGAGGTTGCGCAGCTTGATGAGGCCGTTGTAGACGCTGACGAGCCACAGCCCGACCAGCACGACCACGGCTCCGGCGATGATCCACCCGATCATGACGACTCCCCTCCGAGGATGCTGCGGCCGATCCTAGTGTGCGAGACGGCCCCGGCCTCCGGGTTGCGGCCCATCGACACCCACCTGAGAGTGGGCCCATGGCTGAGAACCCCCTGGCGAGCATCCCGGCCCAGCAGCAGCAGTGGCCCGGGACCACGGCCGACCTGACCCCCGTGCCCGACCACGGCGAGAGCGGCTGGACCGGCCGCGACCGCCTGCCCGGCAAGCGCGCCCTGGTCACCGGCGGCGACTCCGGGATCGGCCGCGCCACGGCGATCGCGTTCGCCAAGGAGGGTGCCGACGTGGCCATCTCCTACCTCCCGGAGGAACAGGCCGACGCCGAGGAGACGAGGAAGCAGGTCGAGGCAGCGGGCCGCACCTGCGTCCTGTGCCCCACGGACCAGCGCACCGAGGAGGCGAACGTGACGCTGGCGCAGCAGGCCGTCGACGGCCTGGGTGGGGTCGACGTCCTGGTGAGCAACGCGGCATACCAGATGACGCACGACACGATCGAGGACTTCCCGGGCGACCAGGTGAGGCGGACGTTCGAGACCAACGTCTTCGCGACGTTCTGGCTCGCCAAGGCGCTCGCCCCACAGATGGGTGAGGGGTCGAGCATCGCGATCACGACCTCGATCCAGGCGTTCTCACCCTCGGAGAACCTGCTGGACTACGCCGCCACCAAGGCGGCCCTCAACAACATGATGGTCAACCTCGCCTCGATGCTCGGCCCGCGGGGCATCCGGGTGAACGCCGTGGCCCCCGGCCCGATCTGGACACCGCTGATCCCGGCGACCATGCCGGAGCAGAAGGTCGAGGGCTTCGGGTCGGACACCCCGCTCGGGCGGGCCGGCCATCCCATCGAGGTGGCGAGCGCCTTCGTCTTCCTGGCGTCGGACGAAGCGAGCTACGTGTCGGGCACCGTCCTCGGGGTGACCGGGGGCAAGCCGATCTTCTGAGGCGGTCGGCGTGTTGGACGGGCGCCGCCGGCGACCGCGCCCGGAGGTGCGTCAGGCGAGGCCGAGCTCCCCGAGGCTGTAGACGAAGAGGTAGGGCACGCCCGCCTCGGCCTCGAGCCGCTCGCCCGCGCCGGTGGCCCGGTCGGCGATGGTGGCCACCGCCACGACCTCGGCGCCGGCCTCGCGGGCGGCGCCGACCGCCTCGAGCGGCGACGCGCCCGTGGTGGTGGTGTCCTCGACCACGAGCACGCGGCGGCCCTGGATGGACGGCCCCTCGATCCGCTGCTGGAGGCCGTGGGCCTTGCCGGCCTTGCGCACGACGAAGGCGTCGAGACGCTCGCCCGCGGCTGCCGCCGCGTGGAGCATCGAGGTCGCGACCGGGTCGGCGCCGAGGGTGAGTCCGCCGACGGCGTCGTAGGCGAGGTCGGCGGTGAGCCGGCGCATCACCTGGCCGACGAGCGGGGCGGCCTCGCCGTCGAGCGTGATGCGGCGCAGGTCGACGTAGTAGTCGGCCTCCTTGCCGGAGGACAGGGTCACGCGGCCGTGGACGATCGCCTTGGCCCGGATGATCTCGAGCAGCCGCTCCCGCGGCGACGTGACATCGGTCGAGGTGGAGGTGGCGGTGGCGGTCTCGAGCTCGTTCACGACGCCCACCCTACTGGCGGGCGTCCGGGCCCCGTGGGGGACGGCGGTGTCAGTTCCTGGGGCGATGCACGGTGCGGGCCCGGCTGCGGACCAGCGAGCGCGGCAGCAGGCGCAGGGCAGCGACGATCGCCTTGTACTGCGGGCCCGGCACGGAGATGACCTTGCCCTTGGCCACGTCGTCGAGGCAGTCGCGCACGAGCCGGTCGGAGTCGAGCCACATGAACCGCGGCATCGCCGACATGTTGATCTTCGCGCGCTGGTGGAACTCCGTGCGCGTGAACCCCGGCAGAAGGGCCGTGGCCGTCACGCCGGACCCGGCGAGCTCGGCGGAGAGCCCCTCCGTGAAGGTCGTCACGAAGGACTTCACCGCCGAGTAGGGGCCGGAGGTGATGTAGCCGGCCACGGACGAGACGTTGACGATCGCCCCGTGGCCGCGCTGCCGCATGGCACCGGCCGCGGCGTGGGAGAGGACGAGGACCGCGCGGCCGAGCACGTCGAAGACGCCCTCTTCCTCGCTGATGTCGTTGTCGAGGAAACGCTTCTTCAGGGCGTAGCCCGCGTTGTTGACGAGCAGGTCGACCGGCCGGGCCCGGTCGGCGAGCCGCTCGGCGACCTTGCCGGTCTCCGCGCGGTCGCTGAGGTCGGCCACGAGGATCTCCGTGGAGACGTCGTACTTCGCGCGCAGCTCGTCCGAGACGTTCTCGAGGCGGACGCGGTCGCGGGCCACGAGGATGACGTCGTGGCCGCGCTCGGCGAGCTGGTGGGCGAAGGACAGGCCGATGCCGGACGTCGCGCCGGTCACGAGGGCGGTGCTCATGGGCCCACTCTAGGCGCGGCGCATAGGGTGACCCGGTGCGTATTGCCACCTGGAACGTCAACTCCATCCGCTCCCGCATCGACCGCGTCGAGGCGTGGCTCGAGCGCAGCGACGTCGACGTCCTCGCGATGCAGGAGACGAAGGCCAGGGACGAGCAGTTCCCGTACGACCGGTTCTCGGCGCTCGGCTACGAGGCGGCGCACCACGGGTACAGCCAGTGGAACGGCGTCGCGATCCTCTCGCGCGTGGGCCTCGAGGACGTCCAGGCCGGCTTCGAGGGCGACCCGGGGTGGGGCGAGCCGCTGGCCACGGAGGCCCGGGCGATCGGTGCGACGTGCGGCGGCATCCGGGTGTGGTCGGTCTACGTCCCGAACGGCCGCCAGATCGAGGACCCGCACATGGTCTACAAGCTCCAGTGGCTGGCCCGGCTCAAGGCCCAGGCCGAGAAGTGGATGGCCGCCGGGGCACCCACGGCGATCATGGGCGACTGGAACATCGCACCGCAGGACGACGACGTCTGGTCGATGGAGTACTACCTCGACAAGAGCCATGTCTCACCGGGCGAGCGGGCGGCCTTCCAGGCGTTCCTCGACGCGGGGTTCGTGGACGTCGTGCGGCCGCACACCCCTGGTCCGGGCGTGTACACCTACTGGGACTACCAGCGCCTCGCCTTCGCCAAGCGTCGCGGCATGCGCATCGACTTCATCCTCGGCTCGCCCGCCTTCGCCGACCGCGTCGAGGGCGCCGTGATCGACCGTGAGGAGCGCAAGGGCAAGGGGGCCTCCGACCACGCCCCCGTGGTCGTCGAGCTGCGCGACTGACCGCGCCTGCGCGACTAGACAGGACCTGCGCGGCTAGACAGGACCTGCGCGGCTGACAGCACCTGCGCGACTGTCGGCCCGCGGCGGGCCGTTCACGCCCGGGGGCGGCGCAGGCCGAGCCCCACCGAGGCCACCGCGCCGGTGAACGCCGCCACGGCGGCTCCCGCGAAGACCGACTGCACCTGCACCAGGCCCGCGCCGACCAGGGCTGCGGCGTCGGTCTGGTCGGGCAGGGACGCCACCGCGTCGTAGTACCGGTGCAGCCCCACCGCGGTGAGCAGCGCCAGGCCGACCACCATCCCGACCATCCGGGCGACGACGACGAGGGCACTGGCCACGCCGTGCGCGTGGACCGGTGCGCTGGCGAGGGCGGCGTTGTTGACCGGCGCGAGCGCCAGCCCCACTCCCAGCCCGACCGCGGCCAGCACCAGCGTCGCGTCCCAGCTCGTCAGGGAGCCCTCGCCCCACCCGCTCATGACCCACAGGCCACCCGCGGCGACCGCCAGGCCACCGCCGGCCACGGCGCCGTCGCCCCGCCACCGCACCAGCCCGCCACCACCCAGGGCCCCCACCGGGACGGCCACGAGGAAGCGGACGAGCACCAGCGAGGCGTCCGTGGGGGAGTCGGTCAGGGTCAGCCGCGCCAGCACCGGCACGTCGACGACGACGGCGACGAGGGCGACCCCGACGAGCAGGCTCACCACCAGGGCGCTGCGGGCCCTGCCCCGGACCACGCCACGCGCGACGAGAGGTTCCGGTGACGTGCGGTGCCGCCAGAGGTAGAGCGCAGCCGCGAGCGCGCCGAGCGGCAGCAGGACCAGGCCCAGCGGCCCGACCACCTCGGCCTCGGGGTCGGCGACCGCGAACGTCAGCACCACGCACCCGAGTGCGGCGCCCAGCAGCAGCGCCCCGGGGAGGTCGGCGCGGCGCAGGACCGGCCACCACCGACCCGAGGTCTGCACCGCCCACACCAGCGCGAGGGCGAGCGCCGCCACACCGATGGGCGTGGCCACGCGAGACGTCGACCCCTCGGCGAAGGGGACGAACGCCAGCCCCAGGGTCAGGTGCGTGGCCAGGGCCGCCGGCGCCGCCAGGGCCAGCCCGCCCGCCCCGAGCGCGGACAGGCCCACCACCAGGGGTATGCCGCGTGGCCGGCCCAGGGGGTGGTGGCCGGCCAGCAGGACCGCACCCGCGAGCAGCGACCCGAGGAGCACGTTGAGCCAGAAGATGGCCCGCCAGTCGGCGACCGCGAGGACCGCCGCGCCGAGCACCGGGCCGAGCACACTGCCCAGCTCCTGCACCGCCCCCACGACGCCCAGGGGCGTCCCGCGGCGCTGGGCCGGCCACAGGTCGGCGACGAGCGCGAGAGTGGCCGGGACCAGCCCGCCACCACCGACGCCCTGCACCACACGACCCGTCACCAGCACCGGCAGCTCGACGGCGAGGGCGGTGACCGCGGACCCCAGCACGAAGACCAGCAGGCACCACAGCAGCACCCGCTGCCGCGACACGAGGTCCGCGAGGCGGCCGATGAGCGGCAGGACCGCGATGTAGCCCAGCAGGAACCCGGAGATGATCGGAGTCGCCCGCTGGAGCGCGTCGATGCCGATCCCGACACCGGTCATCATGTCGGTCAGGGCGAGCACGACGACGTACGTGTCCGCCGCCGCCAGGGCCACGGCGACTGAGGCCGTCGCGAGCAGGGCCCTAGGGGCGGGTGATCGCGGCGGCACTCTCGAGCGGTTTCAGTCGCAGCGTGTACGTCGAGGTCGTCCCCGGCCAGAAGGGCCCCTCCAGCACCACCGTGCGCAGCTCGCCACCGGGGACGGTGATGCCGTAGCGGACGTCGTAGGTGCCGGCGCGGTCGCCGATGACCAGCAGGTCGGCCACCGCTGACCCCGGCAGGGTGCCGGAGAGCGTGTCGACGACGTCAGCGCCGTCGCGGGTGCGCTCGCCGGCGGCCAGGCCCTGCGTCTTCCCGACGAGGCTGGTGATCCCGGTCTCGGTGTCGAACAGCGCAGCCGGGTTGGGGGCGCCGTACTCGGCGGGATCGATGCGGTTGTAGTCGGGCGTGAAGAACTTCATGTAGACGTCGTCCTCGACCGCGATGACGTCGACGCTGCCGCTCACGCCGTTGACGGTGGCGTTGAGGGTGCCCTGGAACGACGGCGGGTCGAAGCGGCCGGTGCCCTTGGCCCCGGAGACCCCGACGGCCTTGCCGGGCAGCTTCTCGGACTCCAGCGTGAAGGACACGCTCGGGCTCTTCTCCAGCTGGGCACGCGCCGAGGACAGCCTCTCGCCGGGGGTCTGCTGGCGCGCCTGTGCGCCGGGTTGGTCCCCGCTGCAGCCGGCGACCAGCAGTGACGCCACCAGTGCGGCCGCCATGGCACCACCCCTCACGCGCATGGGCCTCACCGTAGTCGGCCCGGGGCCGCGGACCGGCCGCCGCGCCCATGCGGCATACGACCGGTCTGGTCAGGGACGCGGCAGGTCGTCTCGGCGCACGCGGAACCAGCGGTGGCCGTAGCCGTCGAGCGCCAGCGCGACGGTGCCGTCAGGACCGGGCTCGACGGAGCCGCGCGCCAGCAGGTCCTCGAGCCACGTCGGACCCTCGCCCTCGAGGTCGCGCGGGTCGAGCGCGAAGGCGGCGGTGACGGGGTCGGCCGAGAGGTTGTGCACGGTCACGACCGAGGACCCCTCCCAGTGGCACCGGTGCGCGAAGACCTGGCGCTGCGGCTGCTGCAGCACGGTGAAGTCGCCCCAGCCGAGCTCCGGGCACTCGCGGTAGGTCTGGATCAGGTCGCGCATGAAGTTCCAGAGCGAGTCGGGGTCACGCTTCTGGTCGGCCACGTTGACGTGCTCCGGGCCGAAGCCGTCGGGCACGGGCCGCTGCACCAGCTTGCGGGGCGGGGCGGTCGAGAAGCCGCCGTTGGCGACCGGCTCCCACTGCATCGGGGTCCGCACCGCCATCCGGCCCTCGGCCTCGAGGTCCTCGCCCATGCCGATCTCCTCGCCGTAGTAGAGCGTCGGCGTGCCCGGCAGGGAGAACAGCAGGCTGTAGACCATGCGCACCCGGCGCGGGTCGCCCCCCACCATCGGGGGCAGCCGGCGCTTGAGCCCGCGCGAGTAGAGCTGCATCTCCGGCTCCGGGCCGAACGCGGCGAAGACCTCCTGCCGCTCCTTCTCGCTCAGCTTGTCGAGGGTGAGCTCGTCGTGGTTGCGCACGAACGTCGCCCACTGGCAGTCCTCGTGGATGGGCGGCCGCGACCTGAGCGCCTTCGCCAGCGGGCGGGCGTCC
>NZ_DATBMI010000047.1:0-77342 GCF_036554925.1 Pedococcus sp. | reverse complement strand
CGCACGCGGACCAGGGTCAGCTTCACGAGCCCGGAGCCGGGCGCCTCCACGTTCATCGACCTCATCGCCGAGTCGGTCGAGTCGATCACCCTGAACGGCGAGGAGCTCGACGCGGCCGCGCTGTTCGACGGGGTCCGGGTCCAGGTCCCGGCCGTCGCCGAGCGCAACGAGCTGGTCATCGACGCGACCGGCGTCTTCATGAACACCGGTGAGGGCCTGCACCGCTTCGTCGACCCGGTCGACAACGAGGTCTACCTCTACTCCCAGTTCGAGGTCGCCGACTGCCGCCGCATGTTCGCGGTCTTCGAGCAGCCCGACCTCAAGGCGACCTACGCCTTCACCGTCACCGCGCCGAGCCACTGGCAGGTCGTCTCCAACTCCCCCACCCCGGAGCCGACGCCGGTGCGCGAGGGCGTGGCCACCTGGGCCTTCGAGCCGACCCCGCCGATGTCCTGCTACATCACCGCGCTGGTCGCCGGCCCGTATGCCGTGGTGCGCGACGAGGTGGAGACCCGCAAGGGCACCGTGCCGCTGGGCATCTTCTGCCGCAAGTCGATGCTGCAGCACCTCGACGCCGACAACATCTTCGACTGCACCAAGCGCGGGTTCGCGTTCTTCGAGAACGAGTTCGACTGCGAGTACCCGTTCGCGAAGTACGACCAGCTCTTCACCCCGGAGTACAACATGGGGGCGATGGAGAACGCGGGTGCGGTCACCATCAACGAGATCTACGTCTTCCGGGCCAAGGTCACCGAGGCCATCATCGAGCGCCGGGCGCTGACGATCCTGCACGAGCTCGCGCACATGTGGTTCGGCAACCTCGTGACCATGAAGTGGTGGAACGACCTCTGGCTCAACGAGTCGTTCGCCGAGTGGGCCTCCACCACCTGCCAGGCCGAGGCCACCCAGTGGGAGTCCGCCTGGACCACCTTCGGCACCTCGGAGAAGGCCTGGGCCTACCGCCAGGACCAGCTCTCCTCCACCCACCCGATCGTCGCCCCGATCCGCGACCTGCAGGACGTCGAGGTCAACTTCGACGGCATCACCTACGCCAAGGGTGCCTCCGTGCTCAAGCAGCTCGTCGCCTACGTCGGGCGCGAGCCGTTCGTCGCGGGCCTGCGCGCGTACTTCGCCAAGCACGCCTGGGGCAACACCACCCTCGCCGACCTCCTCGACGAGCTCGCGGCGACCTCGGGGCGCGACCTCGACACCTGGTCCAAGCTCTGGCTGGAGACCGCCGGCGTCAACACCCTGCGACCCGAGGTGCAGACCGACGACCAGGGGCTCATCAGCTCGGCCCGCATCGTGCAGACCCACGCGGAGGGCTTCGAGACCCTCCGCCCGCACCGCCTCGCCGTCGGGCTGTATGCCGTCGACGGCACCTCCCTGGTGCGCACCGACCGGATCGAGATGGACGTCGACGGGGACAGCACCGAGATCCCCGGCCTGGTCGGCCGCCCCCAGCCGGACCTGCTGCTGGTCAACGACGACGACCTGGCCTACGCCAAGATCCGCCTCGACGAGCGGTCGCTGGCCACCGCGCTCGCCCACCCCCGCGGCTTCCAGGACAGCCTGCCGCGGGCGCTGGTCCTCGGGGCCGCGTGGGACATGACCCGCGACGCGGAGATGCCCGGCCGCCACTTCGTCGACCTGGTCCTGGCGTCCCTGCCCGGCGAGACCGACTCCACGCTGCTGCGCACCCTGCTCGGACAGCTCCAGACCACCGTGCTGATGTACACCGCACCGGAGCACCGCGCGGAGACCACCAGCCGCACGGTGGCGGCCCTGCGTGAGCTGGCCGAGCAGGCCGAGCCGGGCAGTGACGCCCAGCTGCAGCTCGTGACGGCGTATGCCGCGATGCTCACCTCCCCCGAGGACGCCGCCCACGTGCGCTCCCTCCTGGAGGGCACTGCCACCCTCCAGGGCCTGGCCATCGACACCGAGATGCGCTGGACCCTCCTGACCTCGCTCGCCGCGGCCGGGGCCGCCGACGAGGCGGAGATCGCCGCGGAGCGCGAGCGCGACAACACGTCGACCGGTCGCGAGCGGGCAGCCCGGGCCCTCGCCGCCCGGCCGACCGCCGAGGCCAAGGCCGCCGCCTGGGCCGCCGGCGTGGAGTCCGACGCCCTGCCCAACAGCGTGCTGGACGCCACGAGCCAGGGCTTCAGCCGCGCGGTCGACGTCGCGCTGCTCGAGCCGTACGTCGAGAGGTACCACGCGATGCTCCTGGGCATGTGGGAGTCGCGGACCCACGCCATCGCCGAGTCGATCGTCCAGCAGTTCTACCCCGCGGCGCTCGCGTCCCGGGAGCTGCTCGACGCGACCCAGTCCTGGCTCGACGCCCACCGGGAGGCCCCCGCAGCGCTGGTGCGCCTGGTGTCCGAGAACCGCGACACGATCGCGCGGGCGCTGCGGGCCCAGGCGCGCGACGCGCAGGGCTGACCGGCCGCGTTCGGCTGGCCCGCCGGGCGGACGGGCGCCCCGCCCGGCAGGCCAGCCGGCCGAGTCGGGCGGGGCCGCTCAGCGGGTCAGGCGCCGGGCGCGGCGACGCGCGGCGGGCGACCCGGCGAGCCGCTCCAGGGTGAGCTCCCCGCCGTCGGCCAGGGCGCCCACGTCCACCCAGCGCAGCGGCCGCGTGCCACCGGCGGCGCCCGACGGGGGGCCGCCGGCGCGCTCGAGCGCGCCCGCCTCGGCCAGCGGCAGCACCCCCTGCGACGCGAGCCACTGGGCCTCGCGCTCGACGAGCCCGTGCAGCTCGGCCAGGACGACCGCACCCGTCCGGTGGGCGGCGATGCCCACGGCGGCCAGCAGCGCCTCGTGGTCCTGCTCGACCCAGGTGCCGGCCGACGCGGGCAGCCCGTCCGGCACCCACCACTGGCGCAGCCACCGCTCGGGCAGCGTGAGCAGCAGACCGCCGGCGTGGCGGGAGGCCCCCTCGAGCTGTCGCCGCAGCGGGGCGTAGCCGAGGTCTCGCACCACCGTCGGGGACCAGGGCGCCTGGTCACCCACCGCCCCCTCCGGCAGTCCCGCACCGGGAGGGCGACCCAGCCTGACCCCGCGCGCGGGTGAGGCACCCAGGGACCACGCCTGGCTGGCCGAGGCCGAGCCGGGCGCGGTCAGCGGCGCGACGAGACCCAGGCCCATCCCGGTGCGGCGAGCCTCCCTCGCCGCCTCTGCGAGCTGCTCGTCCGCGACCCACTGGCACCAGCGGTGGAAGTTCACCTCGTCAGCCGACGCCTCTCGCAGCCGGGCCACCTCGTCACCCCCGGCGTCACGCAGCGGCGCCGGCCAGAGGGACACGTCGTTCCCGTGGCGCCCGGCGATGACGAGCCAGGTGGCGTGGTCGAGGAGCGCCTGTCCGCCGGCGACGCAGAAGGCATCGAAGGCGCGCTGCCGGCGGGCGCCGCGCGGCGCGGCATACAGCGCGCGGAGCGCCGTGACCCGGTCGCCCCGCCGCACCGCCTCCCGGCCGCCGTCGTCGAGGGCGGCGTGCTCGGGCACCTCGTGGGGCCGGACCATCTGCGCGTCGGCGAACGGCACACCGGCGCGGAGGACCGGTGGCTGGATCACGAAGTGACCGTCGAGGTCCGCGCCCACCCAGGACACGAGCTCGGCGAGGTCGCCGAGGTCGGCCTCCTCCCTGCCGGCCTCGGCCCGGACCAGCCCGGTCGCCCCGCCCAGGCCCCAGTCGGCGTGGGCGGACGGCAGCGACGGGAAGACCTGGGGTGCCACGAGCAGCGGCACGCTCACACCGGAGACCTCGAAGTCGAGCGTCAGCAGGTGCTGCCCGACGGGCAGGTCGCCCGGCACCACGACGGTCACCGGGACGACCCGGTCCCGTCCGGCAGGTCGTGCGAGGTCGGGGCGCGGCTCCACGCGCAGCTGCCGCTCCCGCCCGGCGGCGGTCGTCACCAGCGCCGACGCCGTCCGGCCCTCGGGGACCCACGCCGCGACGCGCTCGCCCCGGCCGGCCCGAGCCGTCACCGCGGCGGGCAGCGGCCGCCACTGGGCGCGGTGCGTCGCCAGGGAGAGGCGGACCTCGCCGTCCGTCGAGGCCGGCACGCCCAGCGCCTCGAGGACCAGTCGCACCGTCTGCTCGGGCACCGGGCTGCCGCCCGCCCCGTCGACGGCGACACCATGGGCTGTCGCCAGCTCGCACAGCGGCGACAAGCCGGATTCGGGCGTCACATCAGGCCTTTCGCGATCGGGGTCGACCGCGCGACAGTCTCGCACGGGCCGGTGGACTCGTTTCGTGAGACCGCCCACACGCCCCGCGTGAGCCCCGCGCGCCGGTTTGGGGATCGCCTCCCGGCTCTGGTCACAATGGGACACATGACGATGAGCACCGTGATGGAGAAGGTCCTCCAGACCCTCTCCCAGGTCACCCCGGAGGATGTCTGGGAGTGGTTCCTGGGCGAGCCCCTCATGGTGGTGGTCACGATCCTGGCGGCGGTCGTGCTGCGCCTGGTGCTGCTCCGCTCGATCAGCCGCGTGGTCGACGTCACGATCGCCAAGCACGACGCCCGGCGCAACCAGCAGCCGGGACGCGCGAGCCGGGTGCTGGCCCACGCGACGGGTGTCGCGAACGAGCGTCACAAGCAGCGCACGCTCACGATGGCCTCGCTGCTGCGCAGCATCATCACGTTCACCATCGCCCTCGTCACCACGCTGACGGTCATGGCGATCGTCGGGATCCCCCTCGGCCCCCTGCTGGCCTCCGCGGGAGTCGGTGGCGTCGCGCTCGGTTTCGGCGCGCAGAGCCTGGTCAAGGACTTCCTCTCGGGCATCTTCATGATCCTCGAGGACCAGTACGGCGTGGGCGACATCATCGACACCGGCGAGGCCATCGGCACCGTCGAGGAGGTCTCCCTGCGCGTCACTCGACTGCGCGACCCCAGCGGGGTGGTCTGGTACGTCCGCAACGGCGAGATCATCAGGATCGGCAACAAGAGCCAGGGCTGGTCGACCGCCATCGTCGACATCCCGGTCTCGTATGCCGAGAACCTCGAGAAGGTCATCCCGCTCATCAAGTCGGTCGTCCACCAGATGGACCAGGCGGAGGAGTGGAAGAGCATGCTCCTCGAGGAGCCGCAGGTCGTCGGCGTGGAGTCCATGACCGGCTCCGCCGTGACCGTGCGCATCCTGGCCAAGACCGCGGCCGAGCAGCAGTACGGCGTCTCCCGCGAGATCCGCGAGCGGGTCAAGGCCGCCTTCGACGAGGCGGGGATCCAGGGACCGCCCGTCGTGCCGTTCGGCGCGGCCGGCCACTGACGCGGCCGCCGCACGCCCCGGACCCGGCACCCACCCGGGCCGCCTCGCCCTGCCGCGACTCTGAGAGACTTCCCGCGTGAGCCAGCAGCCGCAGAGCTACTACGACCAGGTCGGCGGGCACGAGACGTTCCGCCGCCTCGTGCACGAGTTCTACCTCGGCGTCGCCGGCGACCCCGATCTGCGCGCGCTCTACCCCGAGGAGGACCTCGGCCCCGCCGAGGACCGGCTGCGGATGTTCCTGGAGCAGTACTGGGGTGGCCCGACCACGTACTCCGAGCAGCGGGGCCACCCGCGGCTGCGGATGCGGCACATGCCCTTCCGGGTGACACCCGCCCAGCGTGACCGGTGGCTGCACCACATGATGGCCGCGGTCGACGCCATCGCGCTGCCGCCGGCCGACGACCTGCTCCTGCGCGACTACCTCGAGCGGGCCGCGCACTCGCTGGTCAACTCCTTCGAGGACTAGAAGGGCCGCTCCCCGGCGCCACACGTTCCCCGCCGGGCCCAGAGTGGAAGTTCTTGCCCGACAAGCAAGAACTTGCAGGAATGGGCTTCGTTTTTGCAGCCGGATAGGGAAGCATGGTCGCCCGTGACCGATGTTGTGACCCGCCCCCTCCAGAGTGCCGCTCTCCTCCATGCGGCCGACTCCCCCGACGCCGCCTGGTGGCGCCACGCCGTGATCTACCAGATCTACCCGCGGTCGTGGGCCGACGGCAACGGCGACGGCATCGGCGACCTCGCCGGCGTGACGGCCCGCCTGCCGTACCTCAAGGCACTCGGCGTCGACGCGGTGTGGTTCTCGCCGTTCTACCGCTCGCCCCAGGCCGACGCCGGCTACGACGTCTCGGACTACCGCGACATCGACCCGCTGTTCGGCACCCTCGCGGACGCCGACGCCATGCTGGCCCAGGCACACGACCTCGGCCTCAAGGTCATCGTCGACCTCGTGCCCAACCACTCATCCGACGAGCACGCCTGGTTCCAGGCGGCGCTGGCCGCCGGCCCCGGCAGTCCCGAGCGCGAGCGCTACATGTTCCGCGACGGTCTCGGCGAGGACGGCAGCGAGCCCCCGAACGACTGGCACTCGGTCTTCGGCGGCCCCGCCTGGACCCGCGTCGAGGACGGCCAGTGGTACCTGCACATCTTCGACTCCAAGCAGCCCGACCTGAACTGGGAGCACCCGGAGGTCCGCGCCGAGTTCGAGTCCATCCTCCGGTTCTGGCTCGACCGCGGCGTCGACGGCTTCCGGGTCGACGTCGCCCACGGCCTGGTCAAGGAGGACGGCCTGCCCAACTGGAGCGAGGACCTCCACCTCCTGGACGAGGGCCGCCACGGCGCCGACGCGCCGAAGCCGCCGATGTGGGACCAGGACGGCGTCCACGAGATCTACCGCCGGTGGCGGAGCATCCTGGACTCCTACGGCCAGCCCGACCGCATCCTGTGCGCCGAGGCCTGGGTCGAGCCGCAGGAGCGGGCGGTCATGTACGTCCGCAGCGACGAGATGCACCAGGCGTTCAACTTCGACTTCCTGTCGACCCAGTGGCGGGCACAGGACCTGCGCGAGGTCATCCGCACGTCGCTGGAGGCCGCGGACAGCGTCGGCGCGCCGAGCACCTGGGTGCTCTCCAACCACGATGTGGTCCGGCACGCGTCGCGGCTCGGGCTGCCCGTGGGCCAGAAGCGCCCCAACGGCATCTCCGCCGACGACCCCCAGCCCGACCGCGAGCTGGGCCTGCGGCGCGCCCGCGCGGCCACGGCGGTCATGCTCGCGCTGCCCGGTGGGGCGTACCTCTACCAGGGCGAGGAGCTCGGCCTGCCGGACTCCACCGACATGCCGCACGAGTTCCGGCAGGACCCGGCCTTCCACCGCACCGCGGGCGAGGAGATCGGCCGCGACGGCTGCCGGGTCCCGATGCCGTGGGCCAAGGACGCCCCCTCCTTCGGCTTCGGCCCCTCCGAGCGCACCTGGCTGCCGCAGCCCGCGGTCTACGGGGACTACGCCGTCGACCAGCAGGAGGGCGTCGAGGGCTCGACCCTCGAGCTCTACCGTGCGCTGCTGCGCGTGCGCCGCGAGCGGGGCCTCGGCACCGGCGGCCTCGGCTTCGTCGAGGGCCTCGGCCCGGACGTCGTGGCCTTCGAGAACACCGGGGCCGGCGAGGCCAGCACGCGCGTGGTCGCCAACCTCGGCGTGGACCCGGTGGCCCTGCCCGAGGCTGCCACCGTGCTGCTGGCGTCCGGCCCGCTCGACGCCGAGGGCCGCGTCCCGACCGACACGACGGTCTGGGTCTCGCTCTGACGCACCGCCCCGGTCACGTCGATCGGGGCCGAGGCACTGGGACGTCGGCGGCTCGCACGGCACACTGGGTCGGTGCGAGCCGCCGACTTTCCGTATCTCGACGCACCGACCCCGATCGGTCTCGCCCATCGCGGAGGTGCACTTCACGCCGACAACGTCGAGCGCGAGAACACCCTGGCGGCCTTCCGCACGGCGGTCCGACTCGGGTACCGCTACCTGGAGACCGACGTCCACGCGACCGCTGACGGGCACCTTCTGGCCTTCCACGACTCGCGGCTCGACCGGGTCACGGACGCGAGCGGGGTCATCGCCGAGCTGCCGTATGCCGCGGTCCGCGAGGCCCGTGTGGGCGGCACGGAGGAGATCCCGCTGCTGGCCCACCTGCTCGAGGAGTTCCCGTTGGCGCGGATCAACATCGACGTGAAGGCCGTCGGCGCGATCGGGCCGCTCGCCGAGACGATCCGGGCGCACGGCGCCATCGACCGGGTGTGCGTCGGCTCGTTCTCCGACCAGCGGCTGCGCGCGGTCCGGCGGGTGCTCGGGCCACGGTTGGCCACCGCCGCCGGTCCCCGGGGTGTGGCAGCCCTGCGGTTCGCGCCCCGTGCGCTCTCGCGGTGGGTCCGCGACCGCGCCCCGGTGCTGCAGATCCCCACCCAGCACATGGTCGCGGGCCGACGGGTGGAGCTCGTCACGCCCGCGCTCGTCGAGACGGTCCACCGGCTCGGCAAGCACCTGCACGTCTGGACCATCGACGACGCGGCCGAGATGCACCGCCTGCTCGACCTCGGTGTCGACGGGATCGTGTCGGACCGGATCGACACCCTGGCCGACGTCCTGGCCGACCGGGGCATCCCGCTGCAGGCGTAGCACCTGCCCTCGTCTGACCGGCACGCTTCTACCACGCCGAGCATCCCGGCGTCCGTCGCGGACCCGGGACCAAAGTCCTGACCTTTGATATCGGCTGTCCATCTCGCGAGAGCCGACCTAGCATGGACGACGTCGGCGGCCCAGGACCCCCGGTCGCCCGGCGCACGTGGTGCTGCTCTGGACCAGACGGTGGCTCTGCCTTCACATCGGCTGACACCTTCGTGGGAGCACGTTCAATGAGGAACGCGAAGACCAAGACCACCGAGCTCGAGGCCCGGGCCCCGGCGACGTCGCCGGGCCTGAGCACCGCCATCGACCTGTCGAAGACGTCCGTGCGCGACCTCGTCGCGATCCTGACGCAGATCGAGGACACCCTGCGCTCGACGCCCTTCCTCATCCCGCGTGACGGGCTCATGGTGGTCAACCCCGAGATCGCCCCGCTGCTCAGCCGGCAGCGCTCGATCGTGGCCCAGCTGAGGGCCCGGCGCATCTCCTGGCGCAACGGCGCCGTCGAGGCGCCCCGGTCAGCCTCAGCCTCCTGGCCCCGCCCACCCTGGTCCTGAGCCCTCGGGGCCACCCAGCCCGCGGTCGCGCACCACGGCGGCGGCGACCGAGCGCAGGCTCTCGTTGTGGTCCCTGGCGTAGCGCCTGATCCGCGCGAACGCCTCCTCGACCGTGATGCCCTCCTGCGCCGCCAGGAAGCCCTTGGCCTGCTCGATGGCCACGCGTGACTCCAGCGCACCGCGCAGCTGCCGCACGAGGTCGTCCTTGCCCCGCTGCCGTGAGCCACTGACCAGGCACCCGGTGGCGACGTCGGCGAGAGCGCTCAGCGCCGCGATGTCGTCCTCCAGCCATTCCCTGGGCGACGCCGCGTAGACGCTCATCGCCCCGACCCGGATGTCGCCGGCTCGCAGCGGGATGCCCGCGGTGGCGTGCAGGCCGCGCGCGAGCGCCATCGCGGCATACCCTCCCCAGCGGTCCTCGACCGAGAGGTCGGGTGACGTGACCACGTGCCCGGAGCGGTAGGCGTCGACCCCCGGCCCCTGCTGGTCCCGCTCCTGGGCCTCCTCGAGGTCGGCGACCTGCTCGGGGAGGGCGGTCGCGAACGTGAGGACGCCGTCGATGTCGAGCAGGATCCCACTGCCGACGAGGTCGAGGACCGCCGTCGCCCGGTCGGTCAGCCGCTCGAGCACGGTGATGCTCGCGTGCGGCTCCAGCACCCAGTGCGTGAAGCCCGACACGGCCTGGACGAACAGCGCGTGGTCGTGCATCGCGGCCTTCCGACAAGCACCAGCAGGGTTGCCGCCCGAGTGCACGGCCCACCGGCCCTGGCCCAGCCTGCCTCGCGGGGGCGGCCGTGCGGAACCGTCGTTCGGCGCAGCGACGCTGCGGATTTCAGCGGATCAGGACGTGGCCGCCCGCAGCGGAGAGGCGGGTCCACCGGCCGTGCGCGAACACCTCGACGTCGGTGCCCGGCGGTGCAAAGCCGAGCACGTAGGCCGCGAAGGCGCCACCCGCCGGGAAGGGCGGCGTCGTGGGGGTCGCCTCGCCCCAGACCCGCGCTCGCAGGGACCCCACGGCGTGGCCACCTGCGATCGCCGGGGTGCCCTCCGCGACGCGCCGGATGCCCTCCCGCGCGATGGCGCAGACCTCGTCCGCGGCGACGGCCCCGACCCGCTCCCAGCCCGAGCGCGGCGGTGCGATCGCGGCCCAGGCAGCGGCAACCGTCATCGGGGGCAGGGGTAGCGAGCCGTCGGGCGTGGGCCGGGCCAGCCGGTCCGCGACCGCACCCAGCGGCACCGTCACGTCGACGTCGGCGGGGTCGGCCAGGGGCATGGCGCGCAGGCCCACCACCGCGCCCTCGGCCAGCACCCCCGCGCCCGGCAGGACCCCGACATAGGCCGCCAGGGTGTGCCCGAGGGCCTGCAGCCGGATCGCACCCTCCGGGTCCACCGAGCGGGCGCGCGTGACCAGCGTGGCCAGGTCGGCGACGGTCTCCTGGTCGGCGAGCCGCAGCACGCTCATCGCCGCCGCCAGCGGAACGGCACCGGCTCGCCCTCGTGCCGCTCCAGGATCGCGCGCTCGTCGTCCGCGAGGCGGCGGGGCGTGCTGGTGGTGAAGCTGTACAGGACGAGGGTCGTCTCCGCGCGGGCGTAGAGCTCGTCGCCGACCCCGGCCGGGTCACGCACCTCGTACGCGAGGTCGAAGGCGGCGCCGCCGATGCGGGTGGCCCACATGTCGACGGAGATGGGGGCGTGGCGGAAGGTCAGCGGGGCGAGGTACTCGATCTCGTGCCGGGCGACGAGGACGCCCTCGTCGAGCAGCGAGCGGTCCTGGCCGAACCACTCCTGGAACCCGATCACCCGGGCGTCCTCGAGGAGGCGGAGGAACTGCACGTTGTTGACGTGCCCGTAGGCGTCCATGTCGCTCCACCGGAGCGGCACCTCCGCGCTGTATCGCTGCCCGCGCTCGTGAGACATGCCGACATCCTCCCATCCGGCCACGGACCGGCACTCCACAGGCCGGGTGCCGGTCAGCCGTTGGTCCACAGGCGGACCGGGCCCTGCGGGCGGTGTCCCCGGCGCGGCATACGGTGGTGGCCATGTCGTCAGCCACCGCCAGCCCTGCCCTCGTCGAGGCCGCCACCGGTGTCCTGCGGCGGCTCGTGGGCCGCCCCGGCGCCACCTTCCGCGACGGCCAGCTCGAGGCGGTCGACGCCCTGGTGGCCGCGCGGCGGCGGGTGCTGGTCGTGCAGCGCACGGGCTGGGGCAAGTCCGCCGTCTACTTCGTGGCCACCGCGCTGCGCCGCGCGGAGGGCGCGGGCCCCACCGTGATCGTCTCCCCGCTGCTCGCGCTGATGCGCGACCAGGTCGCGGCGGCGCAGCGGGCCGGGGTGCGGGCGGTGACCATGAACTCGGCCAACGCCGAGGAGTGGGGCGCGGTGAGCGCAGCGCTGGCCGCCGACGAGGTCGACGTCCTGCTCGTGAGCCCCGAGCGGCTCAACAACCCCCGCTTCCGCGACGAGCAGCTGCCCGACCTCGCCCGCCGGTGCGGGCTGCTGGTCGTCGACGAGGCCCACTGCGTGAGCGACTGGGGCCATGACTTCCGCCCCGACTACCGCCGCATCCGCGACCTTCTCGCCACCCTCCCCGAGCACACCCCGGTGCTCGCCACGACCGCCACCGCCAACGCCCGCGTGGTCACCGACGTCGTGGAGCAGCTCGGCGCGGGTGGCCACGACGTGCTCACCCTGCGGGGCGGGCTGGCGCGTGAGTCGCTGCGCCTCGGGGTGCTGCGGCAGACCTCCCCGGAGCAACGGCTGGCGTGGCTGCTGGCGCACCTCGACTCGCTGCCCGGCAGCGGGATCGTCTACGCGCTCACGGTGTCCGCCGCCGAGGACATCGCCGCCGCCCTGCGCGAGGCGGGGCACGCCGTCCGGTCCTACACCGGGCGCACCGACCCGGCCGACCGCGAGCGGCTCGAGGCGGCCCTGCGCGACAACGAGGTCAAGGCCCTCGTCGCCACCAGCGCACTCGGCATGGGCTTCGACAAGCCCGACCTCGGGTTCGTGCTGCACCTCGGGGCGCCCTCCTCCCCCGTTGCGTACTACCAGCAGGTGGGCCGGGCGGGCCGTGCCACCGACCGGGCGGACGTGCTGCTCCTGCCGGGCCCGGAGGACCGTGACATCTGGGCCTACTTCGCCTCGGCGTCGATGCCGCGCCAGGAGCAGGCCGACGCCGTGCTCCGGGCGCTCGCCGAGTCCGGCCGGCCACTGTCCACGGTCGCCCTCGAGTCGATCGTCGACGTGCGCCGGGCACGGCTCGAGCTGCTGCTCAAGGTGCTCGACGTCGACGGCGCCGTCGAGCGGGTCCCCGGCGGGTGGACCGCCACGGGGCAGCCCTGGTCCTACGACGGCGATCGGTATGCCCGGGTCAGCGAGGCACGGGAGCGTGAGCAGGGCCTCATGCTGGCCTACGAGCGCGCCGAGGGCTGCCGCATGGCCTTCCTCCAGGAGTCCCTGGACGACCCGACGGCGGCACCCTGCGGCAGGTGCGACACCTGCGCCGGCCCGTGGTTTCCCACTGACATCCCCGACACGGCGGTCACCACCGCCCGCGGCCGCCTCGAGCGTGCCGGTGTCGAGCTCGAGCCGCGCGCGCAGTGGCCTTCGGGGATGGACCGGCTGGGCGTGCCGCTGAAGGGCAGGATCCCTGCAGGCGAGGCCATGCTGACGGGCCGGGCCCTCGCCCGCCTGACCGACCTCGGGTGGGGCCAGCGGCTGCGGTCCCTCCTGCGCGAGGACGCCCCCGCTGGTCCCGACCTGCTGCGCGCCTGCGTGCCCGTCCTGCGCGACTGGGACTGGGAGGAGCGCCCGGTGGGCGTGGTCGCGGTCCCGTCCCGACGCCGTCCGGCGCTGGTCGACTCGACGGCCAGGGGCCTCGCGGAGATCGGTCGGCTGCCCTACCTCGGCGCCCTCGACCTCGTCGCCGAGGGCCCGGTGGGTGATCCGGGCGGCAACAGCGCCTTCCGGCTCGCCGGGGTCTGGGGGCGGCTGGCCGTCGGTGACCGGCTGGCGGCCGCCGTCGCCGGTGCAGGTGGGCCCGTCCTGCTCGTCGACGACGTCGCGCACTCCCGCTGGACCCTCACCGTCGCGGCACAGGCCCTGCGGCGGGCCGGCGCGGACTCCGTCCTTCCGTTCACCCTGGCCGTCGAGGGGTGACGTCGCCTCCAGCTCCGGGGTGCCGTCGCTCGTAGACCATGCCCCGGCAGACGCCGATCAGCACGAGGTTCACGAACACCGAGAAGTAGCCGGCGAACTGCTCCTCCAGCAGGCGGAGGAACTGCACGACGAGCAGGCCGAGCAGCAGCGAGTGGTCGTACAGCTCCAGCGCGCGCAGCGTTCGCCCCCGGCGCCAGAGGCGGAGTCCCGCCAGGGCGAGGACGGCGGCCAGCGCAGCCGCGGCGGCGTAGACCAGGCTCCTGCCCGTGGGCTCCGTCACGAGCTGCTGCATCGGGTCGACGAGCGAGAGCACGGCGAAGCCCGTGAACAACAACACCGCCCAGCGCTGGAGCCGGTCGGCCCGGTGGAGCCGGACCACCTGCGCGCGCGACCAGGAGTACGCCCTCATGACCCACAGCCGGCTCGGCGGCTGGGTCGGCACGCGCTCGATGGCCTCGAGCAGGGGCAGGACCAGCGGGTCCTCGGGGTTGGACGCACGGAGCAGCTCGGCCGCACGGTCGCGCTCGGCATCGTCGAGGTCGTGAGCTGCGGACTCCTTGAGCAGCTCGACCGCGTTGACCACCAGCTCCCGCTCGGTCAGCGGCTGGCGCTGCACGACGAGGACCACGACGAGGTACATCGCGACGAAGGTGGCGTAGATGATGGCGGCGACGGGCTCGTAGAAGTAGTTGTTGTCACCGGTCACGAACTTCCCGACCTCGTCGATGAGCAGACCGAAGCCGATCCCGCCGAGGAAGGTCGCGGTCGTCCTGGCGGCGCGGCTCAGGAAGAGCATGAAGACCAGGAGCGAGACGAGCATGGCGAGACCACCCCACAGCAGGTGGGCGAGGTGGAGGTCGTCCCCGCCGAGCTGCGGGAAGCCAGTGATGACGAGGAAGAGGCGCGTGACAGCGATCGAGCCGACGGCGCTGACCACGAACAGCTCGAACCGGTCGGCGCCCTCGATGTCCCGGAGAGGCAGGTGCCGACGCACGTCCGAGGTCACCCGCCGATGCTCGCACACCGTCCCCCCTTGGCTAGGGTCGCGCTGTGACGACGAGCGACGACAGCCCACGACTCCACCCCCTGGCCGACCTCTTGGACGTGCTCGACCTCGAGGAGCTCGGCACCGCCAACATCTCGGTCGAGGGCCTGCCCGGCGACGCGGAGACCGAGCTCGGCGAGTCGCGGGCGCAGGTGTTCGTGGGCCGCAGCCAGCCCCAGCCCCACGGCCGGGTGTTCGGCGGGCAGGTGCTCGCTCAGTCGGTCATCGCCGCGGGCCGCACCATGGACGACCTCGACGGGACCCCTCGCGCGATCCACTCGCTGCACGCCTACTTCGTCCGTCCCGGTGACGCGAACCACCCGATCCGCTTCGCCGTGGAGCGGATGCGCGACGGCAACTCGTTCTCCACGCGCCGCGTCCACGCGATCCAGTACGGCAAGACGATCCTGTCGATGATCGCCTCCTTCCAGGCGGAGGCCGAGGGCCTCGACCACCAGGACCTCATGCCGGCCGCACCCGACCCCGACCTGCTTCCGTCGGTCGAGGAGACGCTCGGGACCATCGACCACCCCGCTGCGCAGTTCTTCGCCTACCAGCGCCCGGTCGACCTGCGCCACGTCGAGGGCAACATCTACCTCCGCCCCGGCGCGCAGCGTGCGGCCCAGCAGTCGGTGTGGCTCAAGGCGGTCGGCGCCCTCCCGGACGACCCGCTGCTCCATGCCGCGGTCCTCGCCTACGCCTCGGACTACTCGCTGCTCGAGCCCGTGCTGCGCAAGCACGGCATCGCGTGGTCCGACCGTCGGCTGCGCCCCGCCAGCCTGGACCACGCGATGTGGTTCCACCGCCACGGCCGGGCTGACGACTGGATCCTCTACACGCAGTCCTCACCCTCGGCCTCCGGGGGTCGGGGGCTGGCCGCCGGGCGCATGTTCGCGCCGGACGGCACCCTCATCGCCTCGGTGGCGCAGGAGGGCATGCTCCGGATCAAGGAGTCGTGACGCCGCAGCACGACCCGTGGGCGGAGCGGCGACGTGTCGACCCGGTGACCTGCGACCTCGGGGACTCGGACCCGCCTAGCGGACCCGCACCACCGCGGCGCTGTGGCCCGGCATGCGCAGCCCGTTGCCGACCGGCTTCGTGGCGGGCTGGTCCCACGCGAGCAGCACGGTGTCGGTCTCGGCGCCGAGCGGGATGACCTGCGGGCCCTTCCGGAGGTTCACGACCGTCCGGAGACGGCCGCGTGCCATGACCAGCCACTGGTGGTCGTCGTGGCACGTCGTCTGGACCAGGTCGAGCCGGCCGTCGCTCAGCTCCGCGCTCCCCCGCCGCAGCGCGATGAGGTCGCGGTACCACGCGAGCATCCGGGCGTGCTTGAACTCGCGCGGCTCCGCCCAGTCGAGCTGGCTCCGGCGGTAGGTCGCCTCGTCCTGCGGGTCGGGGATGTCCTCGAGCGCCCAGCCGTGCGAGGCGAACTCGCTGCGCCGGCCCTGCGAGACGGCCTCACCCAGAGCCGGGTCCTCGAAGTCGGTGAAGAACTGGAACGGGGTGCTCGCCGCCCACTCCTCGCCCATGAACAGCATCGGCGTGAAGGGCGCGGTGAGGTAGAGCGCGGCGCCGATGGCCTGCTGCCCGGGCGTGAGGAGCGCGCTGATGCGGTCGCCGAGGGCGCGGTTGCCGACCTGGTCGTGGGTCTGGAGGTAGCCCACGAACCGGCGGCCGTCGACCTTCCTCCGGTCCACGGGCGACCCCCACTCGGTCTCCCGGAAGCTGGACCAGCGGCCGTCGTGGAGGAAGACCTCCCGCAGCACCTTGCCCACCACCGTCGTGGCACCGCCCTCGCCGAACGTCCGGCAGTGCCCGCCGAAGTCGGCGTAGTAGCCCTGGCGCTCACCGGTGAGCGCGACGTGCAGCGCGTGGTGCACGTCGTCGTCCCACTGGGCGTCCATGCCCCGGCCGCCCTTCTCGACGGGCGTGACCATCGACGCGTCGTTGAGGTCGCTCTCGGCGATGAGGGTGAGCGGGCGTCCCAGCCGGCGCTCGAGCGCGTCGACCTCCTCGGCCAGCTGCGCGAGGAGGTGACGCTCGGAGTCGTCTCGCAGCTCGTGGACGGCATCGAGGCGCAGCGCGTCGACGTGGAAGTCCTCGAACCAGCGCAGGGCGTTGTCGACCACCCACCGGCGCACCGCCTCACTGCCCTCACCGTCGAGGTTCAGCCCCTGCCCCCACGGGGTCGTGTGCGCGTCGGTGAAGTAGGGGCCGAACTCGCTGAGGTAGTTCCCGCTCGGACCGAGGTGGTTGTAGACCACGTCGAGGCACACGCCCAGACCGCGGCTGTGGCAGGCGTCGACGAAGCGCTGGAGCGCCGCGGGGCCGCCGTAGGCGTCGTGCACGGCATACGGTGCGACCCCGTCGTAGCCCCAGTTCCACCGTCCGTCGAAGGCGGCCAGCGGCATCAGCTCGACGACATCGACGCCGAGGTTCACGAGGTGGTCGAGGCGGCGGACCGCGGCGTCCAGCGTGCCCTGCGGCGTGAACGTGCCGACGTGCAGCTCGTAGACCACTCCACCGAGGGTCCCCAGGCCCTGCTGGGGGCCGGCCCAGACGGCGTCGGCCCACTGGTGGGGCGACGCGTCGAAGGTGCGGCTCGGACCGTGGACGCCCTGCGGCTGCCAGGCGGTCCGAGGGTCGGGCCGCGGGTCGCCGCCGTCGACCCGGAACGCGTAGTCCAGGACCTCAGCGCCGCCCCGGCCCGCCGGGGTGCCCGTGGTGCCCGGGGTGCCCCTGCCGTTCCTGCGGCCCTTCCCGGCCGCGTGGGGCGCGCGGCCGCGCCAGGTCCACCAGCCGCCACCCGCGGACTCCATCGGCTCGGTGCTCGGGGGCCCTCCGGGGGCCGCGACCTCGACCTCCACCCGCTCGGCGTGCGGCGCCCACACGGAGAGGTGAGTTCCCTGCTCGGCTACGCGCTGTTCAGCTTTCATCACGGACCAGCAAAGCGACCGGCAGGGCCTCGAGCAAATCCGCCACGCGGGTGCCGTGGCCGTCGGCCGCTGTGACGTGCACCCCAGTCAGCAGGTCGTGCCAGCGGCCGTCGGGCAGGGCGACGTGGTGGGCGCCCCAGCCGCCGCCGCGTGCCAGTCCCGCGGCCAGGCGGGTGACGACGGCGACGGCACGCACACCGGCTGCGTCGCCCCGCCCGACGGCGAGGGCGTGAGGGGTGGTCGAGGGGATCGGCTCGTAGACGGCCTGCTCACCCGTGAACCACTCCGGGCGCTCCCGCCTCAGCCGGAGGGCGCGCGAGGTCACGAGCAGCTTCTCCTCGTCGAGGCCACCGGGGAGACCACCGGCGTCGAGCCGCTCGAGCGCGCGGCGTCGTGCGCCGTAGTCGACCGGGCGGCGGTTGTCCGGGTCGACGAGGGAGAGGTCCACGAGCTCGGTTCCCTGGTACACGTCCGGGACGCCGGGGACGACCAGCTGGAGCAGCTTCTGCCCCAGGACGACCGCACGGGCCGGGTCCGCCGTCTGCTCGACCCAGCTGGCCAGGTGGAGCCCCACCGCCTCGTCCGCGGCGAGCCCGTCGACGAAGCGGGCCACGTCGTCCTCGTACGCCGCGTCCTGGTCGGTCCACGTCGTGTGCACCTTCGCCTCGCGAATCGCCTTGGTGGCGTAGGCGTTCAAACGCTCGGCACTGATCGGCCAGGCCCCGACGGCGGTCTGCCAGAGGAGGTACTCCGTGCCGGCGTCGAGGTGGTGGCCCCGGAAGGGTGCGGCCAGACCGCGCGCCTCGTCGAGCCACAGCCCCCACTCGTGCGGGAGCTCCGCGATGACGGCGAGGCGGGCCCGGACGTCCTCCGACCGTTTCGTGTCATGCGTCGACAGGGTTGTCATCGCCGTCGGCCAGTGCCCGAGCTGGCGCTCGGCGAACTCGTGGAGCTCGGCGGGCTCGATGCCGACCCTGTCGGGGTCCCCGCCCACCTCGTTGAGGGCCGTGAGGCGGCCGTAGCGGTAGAAGGCGGTGTCCTCGATGCCCTTGGCCATGACCGGTCCGCAGGTCTGCTGGAACCGCACCATGAACTCGCGGACGTCGGCGCCAGCGGGCGCCGAGGCCTGCGTGGCGGGCACCCCGGCGGCCAGCCTGCGGACAGCGGCCAGCGCGCCGTGGTCCGCGGGGTCGAGCCGCCGCCGGGCCCGCGCCTCGGCCTCGTCGAGGACCGCCACGCCCTCGGGGGAAGGCTGCCCCGGCACGAGGTACGCGCGGTACCGGTCCATCGCCACGAGCAGGGCGCCGAGGGCGCGGCGCAGCCGGGCCGCGTCCTCGCCCGGCAGGACCCGCTGGAGGAGTCGCACGAGCCGGGCGACCTCCGCCGCCTGCACCTCGCGGACCACCTGCTCCTTGGCCTCGAGGACGTGGTCCGCCAGGGTGCGGTGGTCGCCCGTGAGCTCCTCCCACAGGGCCGTCAGCGGCCGCTCGCCCGACGGGTCGACGAAGACACCCCCCACGCGGAGCAGGGTGTCGTAGCCCGTCGTGCCGGCACACCGCCAGTCCTCCGGCAGCTGCTCGTGTCCTTCGAGGATCTTCTCCGCGACCACCCAGGCGTCGCCCGTCGCCGCGGCGAGCATGTCGAGGTAGCCGCCGGGGTCGGCCAGGCCGTCGGGGTGGTCGATGCGCAGCCCGTCGATCTCGCCGTCGGCCAGCAGGCCCAGCAGCAGCCGGTGGGTGGCCTCGAAGACCTCGCGGTCCTCGACCCGGACCGCTGCGAGGGTGGTGACGTCGAAGAAGCGCCGGTAGTTCAGCCGTTCGCCACCCTCGCGCCAGTGGCACAGCCGGTAGCACTGCGCGTCGACGAGCTCGGCGAGGTCCAGCTCCTCGGTGCCGGCACGCACCGGGAAGGCATGGTCGTGGTAGCGCAGCACGGCCTCGTCGGCGTTCGGGCCGCCCGCGCGGTCCAGGGTCAGCTCGCCGGCGGCCACGACGTCCTGCAGGCCGGCGCCGAGCACCGGCACCAGCACCCGGCCGTCCTCGGCCTCCCAGTCGACGTCGAACCAGTGGGCGAAGGGCGAGTCCTGGCCCTCGCGGAGCAGCGACCACCACTGGTGGTTGAGCCAGGCCGGTGTCGGCGTCGTCATGTGGTTCGGCACGACGTCCACGACGACGTGGACGCCGGCCTCGCGCAGCGCGGCGACCATCGCGTCAAAGGCCTCACGGCCGCCGGCCTCCTCGTTCAGCCGCGAGTGGTCGACCACGTCGTAGCCGTGGACCGACCCCGGGGCGGGCTGCAGGACCGGCGAGAGGTACGCGTGCGAGACGCCAAGGTTGGCAAGGTAGTCCGCCTGCTCAGCCGCGTCCGCATAGGTGAACTGCGGCTGGACCTGGAGGCGGTAGGTAGCGGTGGGGACCACCCGCCCGGGGGCCGGGCGGTGTGGCGCCCGGCCCGGCGGCATACCGGTCACCGCCGGGCCACCGCCCCGGACGGCGCGCCCGCCTCCCCCGAGCGGGGGCAGCGCAGGACCATCACGCTGCGGGCCTGGAGGGTCACCTCCGAGCCGGGGGTGAGCACCAGGTCGGGGTCGACGTCCTGCGCTCCCGTGTCGACCTCGACGAGCCAGCTGGCGCCGTACTCCTCCTCCGGAAGGGTGAAGCGCAGCAGGTCGTCGTGGCCGTTGAAGAGCACCAGGAAGCTGTCGTCGACGACGCGCTGCCCGCGGTCGTCCGGCTCGGGGATCGCGCCGCCGTTGAGGAACACCGACAACGAGCGGGCGAAGCCGTTGGCCCAGCTCTCCTCGTCCATGTGCTGGCCGCTCGGCTCGAACCAGGCGATGTCGCCGACCTCGGACTCGCCCCCGTGGTCGGCGCTTCCGGCGAAGAAGCGGCGTCGCCGGAAGACCGCGTGCTCGCGACGCAGCTCGACGAGGCGACGGGTGAACTCGAGCAGGTCGCGCTGGTCGGCGTCGAGATCCCAGTGGACCCACGAGATCTCGTTGTCCTGGCAGTAGCCGTTGTTGTTGCCGCCCTGGGTCCGCCCGAGCTCGTCGCCGTGCAGCAGCATCGGGACGCCCTGGGAGAGCAACAGCGTCGTCAGCAGGTTGCGCTGCTGGCGCAGGCGCAGCGCCCTGACCTTCTTGCTCTTGGTCTCGCCCTCGGCGCCGCAGTTCCACGAGCGGTTGTGGCTCTCGCCGTCGTTGCCGCCCTCGCCGTTGGCCTCGTTGTGCTTCTCGTTGTAGGACACCAGGTCCCGCAGGGTGAACCCGTCGTGCGCCGTGACGAAGTTGATCGACGCGATGGGCTTGCGCCCGTCGTGCTCGTAGAGGTCGGAGGAGCCGGTGATGCGGGAGGCGAACTCGCCGAGGGTGGCGCTCTCACCGCGCCAGAAGTCCCGCACCGTGTCGCGGTACTTGCCGTTCCACTCGGTCCACAGCGGCGGGAAGTTGCCGACCTGGTAGCCGCCGTCGCCGACGTCCCAGGGCTCGGCGATGAGCTTGACCTGGCTGACGACCGGGTCCTGCTGGACGAGGTCGAAGAAGGCGGACAGCTTGTCGACCTCGTGGAACTGTCGGGCCAGCGTGGCCGCGAGGTCGAAGCGGAACCCGTCGACGTGCATCTCGGTCACCCAGTAGCGCAGCGAGTCCATGATGAGCTGGAGCACGTGCGGGCTCCGCATCAGCAGGCTGTTGCCGGTGCCGGTGGTGTCGTAGTAGTGCGCCTTGTCCTCGTCGACGAGGCGGTAGTAGTTCGCGTTGTCGATGCCCCTGAAGCACATGGTGGGCCCGAAGTGGTTGCCCTCGGCCGTGTGGTTGTAGACGACGTCGAGGATGACCTCGATGCCGGCCTCGTGGAGCGCCTTGACCATGCCCTTGAACTCGGTCACCTGCTCACCGCGGGTGCCGTAGGCGGCGTACCCGTTGTGCGGTGCGAGGAAGCCGATCGTGTTGTAGCCCCAGTAGTTCGACAGGCCGCGCTCGCCCAGGTGGAAGTCGTTGACGAACTGGTGCACCGGCATGAGCTCGATGGCCGTGATGCCGAGGTCCTTGAGGTGCGCGATGGTCACGGGGTGCGCGATGCCGGCGTACGTCCCGCGGATGTCCTCGGGGATGTCGGGGTGCAGCTGGGTCAGGCCCTTGACGTGGGCCTCGTAGATCACGCTCTCGTGGTACTCCCGCCGCGGGGAGCGGTCCTGGCCCCAGTCGAAGAACGGGTTGATCACCACCGAGAGCATCGTGTGACCGAGGCTGTCCTGGTCGTTGAGCCGCGACTTCCTGCTGTCAGGGCCGTCGGGGAAGAAGTAGGAGAACAGCGACTCGTCGCCGTCGGCCTGGCCGTCGATGGCCTTCGCGTAGGGGTCGAGGAGCAGCTTGGACGGGTTGCACCGGTGGCCGTGCGCCGGGTCGTAGGGCCCGTGCACACGGAAGCCGTAGCGCTGCCCGGGCTGCAGCCCGGGCAGGAAGCCGTGCCACACGAAGCCGTCGACCTCGGGGAGGTCGATGCGGGTCTCGGCGCCGTCGTCGTCGACGAGGCACAGCTCGACCCGGTCAGCGGCCTCGGAGAAGAGTGCGAAGTTCACGCCGGTGCCGTCGTACGTGGCGCCGAGCGGGTAGGGCTTGCCAGGCCAGATCTCCATGGAAGCCTTCCTGTCAGGAGGATGCGGCGAGCCGCGGTGAGGTCGAGGACGCCATCGGCCTCGGCGGCCATTGTGCTGCATCCCGTGCGAGCGCGCGCACCACGCGGCCACCGCGGGTAAGCGCGCGCTCAGTAGACTCCCCGGGCCAGCACCACGACCCCAGGAGGACTGATGAGCACCACCCGCGTTGCGATCGTCACCGGAGCCGCTCGCGGCATCGGGGCGGCCACTGCCCAGCGGCTGGCCCGGGACGGGCACGCGGTGGCCGTGCTGGACCTCGACGAGCGCGCCTGCGCCGGCACCGTCGAAGCCATCACCGCGGCGGGTGGCCGTGCGATCGCCGTGGGCGTCGACGTCTCGCAGGCCGACCAGGTCGAGGCGGCGGTGCGACGCGTCGCCGACGAGCTCGGTGCGCCGACGATCCTGGTCAACAACGCGGGCATCATCCGCGACAACCTCATCTTCAAGATGACCGTCGACGACTGGGACTCCGTGATGGCGGTGCACCTGCGCGGCGCCTTCCTCATGACCAGGGCCGTCCAGGCCCACATGACCCAGGAGAGGTACGGCCGGATCGTCAACCTGTCGTCGAGCTCGGCGCAGGGCAACCGCGGCCAGGCGAACTACTCGGCCGCCAAGGCGGGCCTGCAGGGCTTCACCAAGACGCTCGCGATCGAGCTCGGCAGGTTCGGCGTCACGGCGAACGCCGTGGCACCGGGCTTCATCCAGACCGACATGACCAGGGCCACCGCCGAGCGGATCGGCGTCTCCTTCGAGGACTTCATCGCGCACTCCGCCTCGCAGATCCCCGTGCAGCGGGTCGGCCAGCCCGAGGACATCGCCGCGACGATCTCGTTCCTCTGCAGCGAGGAGGCCGGTTTCGTCAGCGGTCAGGTCATCTACGTCGCCGGCGGTCCGCTGGACTGACCTGGAGCAGAGGCTCACGCGGGAGCCGGGTCACTCCTGCCCTCCCCGGACACGCCCGCCCCGCCCGTCGGTGGTCGCGGGCCGGAACGCCAGCATCGGCAGCTGCTCGGCGAGGCGCCGCACCGCCCCCGGCGAACCGTCGAAGGGCCACCCGAGGAAGTAGGCCATCGTGCGCCGGAGCAGCGGCCGCACGAGGCGACGCCGCCGCTCGTACTCGGCGTACACCTCCACCGCCTCGTCCACACCGACGACCCGGTATGCCGCGGGGCGCGGTCCGTGGCCGAGGTCCACCTCGACCCGCCCGCCGGCGCGGACGTTGCGCACCCAGTCGGCCGACGGGCCATAGGCGGCAACCACCGTCGCCTCGCCGGTCGCCCCGTCGTAGCGCACCACCTCCAGGACCGTGTGGTGGACCTGGCCCGAGCGCCGGCCCACATGGGTCAGGCGCAGCAGGCGGTGACCGAACACCCGGCCCAGTCCCGCGGCATACAGGTGGTCCGGCGCGGCATAGAGGCGCCGCAGCCAGCCGGGGATGCCCGGCGCGGTCGCCCCAGCCTCCGTCACCGGACCAGCACAGCACACGGGCGGAGGGCTTGACGAGCCATCGACGCCGGGTGCATAGTTTCCTCATTGGTTAATAAACCGAATGGTTAAGGAACATGTCGAACGACCCGCTCAGCACCACCTTCGCCGCCCTGGCCGACCCCACCAGGCGCGCCATCCTGGAGCGCCTGGCCGAGGGCGACGCCACGGTCGGGGAGCTGGCCGAGCCGTTCGCGATGACCCTCCCCGCGATCTCCAAGCACCTGGCCGTCCTCGAGCGGGCCGGCCTCGTCACCAAGAGCCGCGACGGCCAGCGCCGCAACTGCCGGATCACCGCCACGCCGCTGCGGAACGCGACCACCTGGCTGAACGAATACCGCCGCCACTGGGAGGCCAACCTCGACAGCCTCGACAGCTACCTCACCCGGATCCAGCAGTCCACAGACAAGGAGAGACCGTCATGAGCACCACCGACCGCACCGCACAGAAGGCGACCGTCACCTACCCCACCGACACCGAGCTCCTCATCACCCGAGACTTCCCGGCGCCCGCCGAGCTCGTCTGGCAGGCCCTCACCCAGCCCGAGCACGTGCGCAACTGGTACGGCATGGAGGAGGGCGGCATGAAGACCTGCGAGATCGACTTCCGCGTCGGCGGCACGTGGCACTACGTGCTGCAGGGCGGCGAGGAGGGTGACTACTCCTTCTCCGGGGAGTACCGCGAGATCGAGCCGCACACCCGCTTCGTGTCCACCGAGAGCTTCGACAACATGCCCGGCGCGAGCTACCTCGTCACGGTCACCCTGGAGGAGCACGACGGCGTGACCACGCTGCGCAGCCACCTGCAGTACCCCTCGCAGGAGCTTCGCGACGGACACGTCGCCTCGGGCATGGAGTACGGCATGAACATCACCTACAACCGCCTCGAGGAGCTCCTGGTGGCACTTCAGGGCCGGCAGGCCTAGAGCGCCCCGCCGAGGGTGACACCGCCGTCGACCACGAGGGTCTGGCCGGTGATCCACGATGCGTCCCTGGACAGCAGGAACGACACCGCACCGGCCACGTCCTCGGGGGCGCCGAGCCGCTTCATCGGGTAGCCCGCCGCCACCTGCTCCTCGCGCCCCTCGTAGAGAGCCTCCGCGAACCGGGTCTTGACCACCGCCGGGGCGACCGCGTTGACCCGGACGTCCGGCCCCAGCTGGAACCCCAGCTCCACCGTGAGGTGGATCAGGGCGGCCTTGCTCACGGCATACCAGCCGATGGCGCCCGTGGCGCCGAGCCCCGCGATCGAGGCGACGTTGACGATCGCGCCCGGGTGCTCCGGGCGGCCGAGACCCGCCGCGACCGCCTTCTGCGTCCAGGCGAAGGCCGCCAGGACGTTGACCTCCATGATCTTGCGCGCCGCGTCGAGGCCGGCGTCGAGGATCGGCCCGTAGACCGGGTTGATGCCCGTGTTGTTCACCAGCAGGTCGAGCCCGCCGAAGGTGGCTTCGGCGGCGGCGATGACCTCGTCCTGGTGCTCGGGGTCGGCGGCGTTGCCGGCGACCCCGAGCGCCTTCTCGGGCCCGCCGAGGCTGCTGACGGCGTCGGCCAGCGCCTCGGCCTTGCGGGCAGTGATGACGACGCGGGCGCCCTCGTCGACGAGCCGCCGGGCGATGCCGAGGCCGATCCCCCGCGAGGCGCCGGTGACGATGGCGACCGAGCCGTCATGTGCCCCCACGTGTCAGAGCCCCAGGTCCCGGCCGATGAGCTCCTTCATGATCTCGTTGCTGCCGGCCCAGATCTTGGAGACGCGGGCGTCGCGCCAGGCGCGGGCCACGCGGTACTCGTTCATGAACCCGTAGCCGCCGTAGAGCTGGACGCACTCGTCGAGCACGTCGTTCTGGACCTGGGCGGACCACCACTTCGCCTTGGCCGCGTCGACCGGCGTGAGCTTCTTCTCCGCATGGGCGGCGATGCAGTCGTCGACGAACGCCTGGGTGACCTCGAGCTTGGTCTGCAGTTCCGCGATCTTGAACTTGTTGTGCTGGAACGAGCCCACCGGCTGGCCGAACGCCTTGCGCTCCTTGGTGTACTCGATCGTCTCGCGCAGGATCTGGAAGGCGTGCGCGGTGTTGGCCACGGCCGCGCCGACCCGCTCCTGGGACAGCCGCTGCATCATTGCGACGAAGCCCATGCCCTCGTCGCCGAGCCGGTTGGCGTCGGGCACCCGGACGTTCTCGAAGAACAGCTCGGAGGTGTCGGCCTCCTCCTGGCCCACCTTGTCGAGCTTGCGGCCGCGGCTGAAGCCCTCCATGCCGGCCTCGACCATGAAGAGCGTGATGCCCTTGGCACCCTTGGAGGGGTCGGTGCGGGCCGCCACGATGACCAGGTCGGCCTGGTAGCCGTTGGTGATGAACGTCTTGGAGCCGTTCAGGACCCAGTCGTCACCCTCGCGCACCGCCGTCGTCTTCAGGGCGGCGAGGTCCGACCCGCCGGAGGGCTCGGTCATGGCGATCGCGCAGATGAGGTCGCCGTTGGCCATGCCGGGCAGCCAGCGCTCCTTCTGCTCCCGGGTGCCGAGGTCGACGATGTACGGGGGGCAGACGTCGGAGTGGATCCCGAAGCACGACGAGACCGCGAAGTTGAAGCCGGCGATCTCCTCGGCGGCGATGGCGTTGAAGCGGTAGTCCTCGGCGCCCATGCCCCCGAACTCCTCGGGGATGTCGAGCCCGAAGAGGCCCTGCTTCCCGGCCTCCTTCCAGATGTCCCGGTCGATGGACTTGACCTCGAGCATCTGCTCGGCACGCGGCTTCAGCGTGCGCTCGACGAACTCGCGGACGGAGCTGCGGAAGGCCTCGTGGTCGGGGCCGTAGACGTTGCGGGGCATCGGGTTACCTCCAAGTAACTAAGCGCTTGCTTAGTTTCGGATGACTCGGGCATGCTGTCAACCATGTCGATCCCCGCGCGTGCCGACGGACGCCCGGACGGGCGTGCCGCAGCACCCGCCGACGCCGCCGTCCGCCTGATGGAGGCCGCTGCGGATGCCTTCGCCGCCAAGGGCTTCCACGCGACGACCACCCGCGACATCGCCTCCCGGGCCGGCCTCTCCCCCGCCGGGGTCTACGTCCACTTCGCCTCCAAGGAGGACCTGCTCTTCCAGCTCAGCAGGGAGGGGCACGAGGCCGCCCGTGCCATGCTCGTCGACGCCGCGAGGACCGCCGGCTCCCCGACCGGGGCGCTGCGGGCGATCATGCGGCAGTTCGCGCAGTGGCACGCCGAGCACTTCCGGGTGGCCCGGATCGTGCAGTACGAGTTCTCCAACCTCACCCCCGAGCACCGCGAGGCGGTGCTGGGGCTGCGCAAGGACATCGACCGGGTGGTCCAGGACGTGCTCCGCGACGGCGTCAGGAGCGGGGAGTTCGAGGTCGAGGACGTGCCGGAGACCGCCCTGGCCCTGCTGTCCATGGCCGTCGACGTCGCCCGGTGGTACGACCCCGAGATCAAGCGGACCCCCGCCGCCATCGGCGCGACCTACGGCGAGCTCGGCCTGCGCCTGGTCACGCGATGACCACGCCCCGACCCAGCGTCTGACCCAGCACCGACCCAGCCCGGGCCCCGTCAGGGCCCGTCCCGGCCGCGCTCTCAGGACCTAGGCCCCTCCCCACGGCGCCGCGGCGGCTCGGAGCATGGGGGTGGAGGTGGAGGAGATGGCTGCACACGCCGGGAACGTCGCCACACCGGTCCTCCCGGTGGCACGGGCGGCACGCCGGACCGGGCTGGCTCGCAGGTTCGTCGGCTCGTTCTTCCTGTTCACGGCCGGCGTCCACCTGGGGATGGTGGCCGCCGATGCCCAGGTCTACCGTCACTTCGCCGACGCGGCACTGGTCCCCCTCGTCCGCGATGCCTGGGCCGAGGTGTTCATGGCGAGCCCGTCCGCCTGGGGGCTCGTGGTCATGGCCGGCGAGCTCACCCTGGGGCTGCTGCTCCTCGCGGGCGGCACGTGGGCCAGGGTCGGCTGGGTCGGCGTCATCGCCTTCCACGTGGCGCTGATGCTCTTCGGCTGGGGGTTCTGGATCTGGAGCGTTCCGGTGCTGGTGTTCCTCGTGGTCGCCGCCCGCCGGGACTGGCCCGCACTGGGCTCCTGACGCCCACCCGTGCCCGGTGCTCAGCCCAGCGCGAGGCGCATGACCGGACGGGTCGGTGAGGTGCGCGCGACCTCCTCGAAGCCGCAGGCCCGGAAGGTCGACGCCACGCCGTGGTAGAGCTCGGCGTTCGACCTCCTGCCGCTCGCCTCGGTGTCCACCGGGTACCCCTCCAGCGCCCGCGCACCGTGGGACCTGGCGAAGGCCGGTGCCGCCCGGAGGAGCTCGGTGGCAACCCCGCGGCCGCGGTGGCCGACCCGCACGACGAAGCAGGTCACCGACCAGACGTCGCCGTCGTCGAGGTCCGGCCCCGGGGCGCGGGCCAGCGCGCGGCGGGAGGACAGTCGGGCGTATGCCGGTCGCGGCCCGAGCGCCAGCCAGCCGACGGGCGTCCCGTCCAGGTAGGCCAGGAGTCCCGGCGGCGGCTCGGCGGCCACCTCACGCTCGAGGCGTCGCCGGTTGGCGTCCGCCGTGGACGCCTTCCAGGCGGCGGGCTCGAGCCGGAAGTACTGGCACCAGCAGCGAGCGGCGTCACCGCGGGTGCCGAAGACGACGACGGCGTCGTCCCAGCGAGCCGCGGTCAGCGGCTCGACGTGGACGACGCCGTCGCTCATTCCCGGTGTCCCGTGTGGGGCGGGTGCTCCGAGGTCAGTCGCGGGTCAGCTTGCGGTACGTGACCCGGTGCGGGCGGGCCGCCTCGGCACCGAGGCGGTCGACCTTGTTGGCCTCATAGGACTCGAAGTTGCCCTCGAACCAGTACCACTTGCTCGGGTCCTCCTCGTCTCCCTCGTACGCGAGGATGTGCGTCGCCACGCGGTCGAGGAACCAGCGGTCGTGCGAGATGACCACGGCGCACCCCGGGAACTCGAGCAGGGCGTTCTCGAGGGAGCCCAGGGTCTCGACGTCGAGGTCGTTGGTGGGCTCGTCGAGGAGCAGCAGGTTGCCGCCCTGCTTGAGGGTGAGGGCGAGGTTGAGCCGGTTGCGCTCACCACCGGAGAGCACCCCGGCCTTCTTCTGCTGGTCCGGGCCCTTGAAGCCGAACTGCGAGACGTAGGCCCGCGAGGGGATCTCGACGTGGCCGACCTTGATGTGGTCGAGCCCGTCGGACACGACCTCCCAGATGTTCTTGTTCGGGTCGATGCCGCCGCGGTTCTGGTCGACGTAGGAGATCGACACCGTCTCGCCGATCTTGACCGAGCCGGAGTCCGGGCCCTCGAAGCCCACGATCGTCTTGAAGAGCGTCGTCTTGCCCACGCCGTTGGGGCCGATCACGCCGACGATGCCGTTGCGCGGCAGGGTGAACGACAGGTCGTTGATGAGGACGCGGTCGCCGAAGCCCTTCTTGAGGTCGTTGACCTCGATCACGGTCGAGCCCAGGCGTGGGCCCGGCGGGATCTGGATCTCCTCGAAGTCGAGCTTGCGGGTGCGCTCGGCCTCGGCCGCCATCTCCTCGTACCGCTGCAGGCGCGCCTTGGACTTCGCCTGGCGGCCCTTGGCGTTCGAGCGGACCCACTCGAGCTCATCCTTGAGGCGCTTCTGGAGCTTGGCGTCCTTCTTGCCCTGGACCTGGAGGCGCTCGGCCTTCTTCTCCAGGTAGGTGGAGTAGTTGCCCTCGTAGGGGTAGAGGCGGCCGCGGTCGACCTCGGCGATCCACTGGGCGACGTTGTCGAGGAAGTAGCGGTCGTGGGTCACGGCGATGACGGCGCCGGGGTAGTTCGCGAGGTGCTGCTCCAGCCAGAGGACCGACTCGGCGTCGAGGTGGTTCGTGGGCTCGTCGAGCAGCAGCAGGTCGGGCTTGCTCAGCAGCAGCTTGCACAGCGCGACGCGGCGCCGCTCCCCTCCGGACAGCACCGTCACGTCGGCGTCCGGCGGCGGGCAGCGCAGCGCGTCCATGGCCTGCTCGAGCTGGGAGTCGAGGTCCCACGCGTCGGCGTGGTCGATGTCCTCCTGCAGCTTGCCCATCTCAGCCATCAGCGCGTCGAAGTCGGCGTCCGGCTCGGCCATCTCCGCGGAGATGGCGTTGTAGCGGTCGAGCTTCTCCTTGATCTCGCCGAGCCCCTCCTCGACGTTGCCGAGGACGGTCTTCTCCTCGTTGAGCGGTGGCTCCTGCAGCAGGATGCCGACGGTGGCACCCGGCGCGAGCCAGGCCTCGCCGTTCGAGGGCTGGTCCAACCCCGCCATGATCTTGAGGATGGTCGACTTGCCGGCCCCGTTGGGACCGACCATGCCGATCTTGGCTCCGGGGTAGAACGACATCGTGACGTCGTCGAGGATGACCTTCTCGTTGTGCGCCTTGCGGGCGCGGGTCATGACGTAGATGAACTCGGGCATGGGGGCAAGGCTATCTGGCCGGACCCCCACGCCCGAATCTGGTTTCGCCTGCCGACCGGCCGCGCGCCGCGCCGAGCGCCGGGCCGCGTCGGGCGGCGTCGGGACGGGCCGCGCAGGCCGCTCGTCCCGAGCCGCGTCAGGCGCTGGCGAGGTCCTCCACGGGAGCGGGGGCCTCGTCGCCGTCCCGCACGAGGTACTCCCCCGTCTCGAGATCGACCGGCTCGAAGCTGGCATGCACCGCCTGGACGTTGTCGTCCGACATCCGGTCGGTGCGGTCCACCTGGGCGCGGGTGACCTTGGTGAAGGAGGTCGTACCGTACGACAGGTCGTGACCGACGTTGTAGGCATCGATCTCGACCGAGGTCGCCGGGGTGTCGTCGGCTCGCAGCCACTGGTTGACCCGCATCCGCCCGTGGACGACGACAGGGTCGCCCTTGCGCAGGGAGTTCGCCAGGTTCGCCCCCAGGGAGCGGAATGCGGTGACGTTCACGAAGCTCGTCGCGGCGTCCTCGAACTCCCCTGTCTGGCGGTTCACCCGCCGGACCGTCGACGCCAGCCGGAAGGCGGCGAAGGGCACGCCCCCGCCCTTGGTGGTGCGGGACTCCGGGTCGGCCACCAGGCGCCCTGCCACCGTCACGTAGATCTCGTTCACTGCGTTCACCTCTCTGGTCTGTCTCCCCCCTCGGGGAGTGCGACCAAGAGTGGTCCGGCGAGGCCGGCCGGTGGCAGGGCCGCCAGCCGGCCTGTGGACGGTGGGGCATGGCCCGGCCGGCCTGTGCACGAGGGACGGCCTGCGCGACCCTCGGCTCCGCAGCGGCCCTCGGCTCAGCTGCGAGCGGCGTCGAGGCTGCGACGGGTCTGCGCGTGCCGTTCCAGCACCGCACGGACGGGCGCCACGATGTGCGCGCTGGCGACCGTGGCGACCGATGAGCGCAGCCGTTCGTTGATGAGTGCGGCCCGCCGCCTGGCGCCGGACCGTGCCAGTGGCCTGGACACCGCCGCCAGCACGAGCCCCAGCAGCAGACCACCGACCAGCAGCAGCGTCGGCAGGGGGAGCGCACCGACGTACGGGGTCCGGATCTCGGGCAGGCGCAGCCATCCCGCGACGCCGAGCAGCACGAGCCAGCCGAGCCCGACCACGGTCAGCAGGGCCAGGACCGTCTGGGCGACGCCGAACACGGTCCACCACAACGGGTCCCTGGCGCGCAGCGGGGTCTTCAGCACGGCCTGGTCGAGGGCGTCTGCGAGGTCGGGCCCGGGCGGCGTCGCGGCATCGGCGACCGCCTCGGCCCAGGGCGTCGGAAGGCCTTCTCCGGCCCGCTCCCCGAGGCGTCGCGTGGCGACGTCCACCGAGGCGCGGGCCGCCGGGGTGGCAGGTGGCAGCGACGAGCGCCCGAGCATGCCGCGCACGTCAGCAGCCGTGACCCCGGGAAGTGCAGCGCTGTCGTCCGTGTCGCCCTTGGACAGCCGGAGCCGCTTGATGGGGTCGGGGCGCAGCGAGCGGGCCCAGCGGGTCAGCGGCCACCCCGTCCGGGCCGACGCCTCCTGGCGGTAGTCGCGTTCGACGGCGGCGACCACGGTGGGAATGCCCGCAGCCCGGCACAGCGAGTCGACCAGCTCGGTGTCGTCGGCCTCCCTGAGGGACGGCTCCGTGTCCGCCACGTCGGAACGCAGGTGCGAGGCGACCGACTTGATGTCGGCGGCGAGGCGGTACCTCGCGGCGTTCTGGCCCGCGACGGCGGCGGCGAGCCGCATCCGCAGCTCGTCGAGGCCCTGCCCGGTCCTGGCCGAGGTCGCGTAGACCTGCAGCCCCCGGATGCCGTCGCGCTCGCCGAGCCGGACGAGGTCGGCGGTCACCTCCGAGACACCCTGCGGGGTCAGGCGGTCGGCCTGGTTGAGGACCACCACCGTGACCGCGTCGTGCATCGACAGGGCCGCGAGGTAGTCGTCGTGCAGCCGCGCGTCGGCGTACTTCTGGGGGTCGGTCACCCAGACGAAGACGTCGACGAGGGCGAGGATGAGGTCAGCCTCCCGGCGGTGCTCGACGATGCGGGAGTCGAAGTCCGGCAGGTCGAGCAGCACCAGTCCTTCAAGCGAGCCCGGCGAGCCGGGCGAGCTCTCGGCGTCGTCGGGCGCCCCACCGTCCACGGCGCCGCCGTCGGTGCCCTCCACGCGGTGCCGGCGCCCGACCGTCAGCCAGTCGAGCAGCTCGGTCGCACTCTCCGGGCCCCACACGGCCGCTGTCGGCTTCGACGTGGTGGGGCGCTTGGCCCCGACCGTCGCGACGGACGAGCCGACCAGCGCGTTGAAGAGGCTCGACTTGCCCGAGCCCGTCGCCCCCGCGAGGGCGACGACGGTGTGGCCACCGCGCAGGGCGGTGCGGGCATGCACCTTCGCGACGATCTCCGCGCCGGCCGAGGTCTGCTTGCGGTCCAGCTGGTCCCCGCCGGCCTCGAGGGCGTCGCGCAGCGATGACGCCTTGCTCGTCAGATCCTCGGCGGTGATGCCCTTGACCTGCCTGCTGCCCATCTTCACCGGGCTCATCGAACCGCCTTCACCGCTGCTGCTGCGTCGGCCAGGCGCACGGCCTGGCCGTCCTTGATCTCCACGCCCTGGATGGCGGCCTCGAAGCGGGCGCGCTCGCCGGCATACAGCTCCTCGACCTGGTCGAGCAGCTGCGCCCGCGCCTTGGCGGCCATCTCACGCACCGCCTGGTCGCCGAAGATCGCCTCGAGCACCTTCTGCGCGAGCACGGCGGTGCCGCCCGCGATGCCGACCTCGGCACCGACCAGCCCGCCGGTGTGGGCAAAGGCCACCAGCATGAGGATGACGCCGATGGCGTTGACGCCGTATGCCGCGATGCGCGCGGTCGTGCGTCGGTCCCGGCCCTCGGAGCGCACCAGCTCGAGCACGCCGCCCTGCCAGTCCCGGACCATCCGCGCGATGGCGGGGTCGAGCCCCGGCGACGGCTTGGCGAGCTCGGGGTGCGCCGCGATGAGCTCGGCCCCGCCGGGCAGGGCGCGCCAGGCCCGGGCGCCGGCGCTGGCCGCGGCCTGGGAGTGCGCCGAGACGAGGGCAGCCACGCCGGTCTGCAGCGCCTCACCGAGGTCCGAGCTGGGGGCGGGGTCGCCCTTGACGGCGGAGGTGATGCGGTCGCGGATGCGCGAGATCGTGGACTCGACCTGCCGGAAGAACTCGCCGGTGCCGACGTACTCCTGCCAGCGGGCCAGCACCTCGCCCCGCAACAGGGTGCCGTCGGTCATCCCGGACTCGACGGAGCGCAGGGCGTCGGAATAGGCCTGCTCGCTGGCGGCGCGCAGGGCCGAGGTGGCCTCGTCCTGGGCCATGCTCGCCTCGACGAGCTCGGCGGTGCGGCTGTCGAGTGAGTCCAGGGCGCCCGTCAGGGTCTGCCGGACCACGCTGGCGCGGGCGCGGGCATCGCTGGCGAGGGCGGTCAGCCAGGACTTGAGGCGGACGGTGTGCTCCTCCGGGAGGCGCCCCGCCGGCGTCAGCTTCGTCTCCGGGATCGCGAAGATCGGGGCCGTCGACAGCCCCTGCTCGCGCAGCATCGACGCGAGGTGGGAGCGGATCTCCGTCATCGCCTCGGGCGGCACCCGGTCGAGCACGATGGCGACTGCGGTCCCCCGGTCGGACGCCTGGCGCAGCAGCTCCCACGGCACGGCGTCGGCGTAGCGGGCGGCGGTCGTCACGAACAGCCACAGGTCGGCGGCCGAGAGCAGCTGGGCGGCGAGCGCGCGGTTCGCGGAGACGACCGAGTCGATGTCGGGGGCGTCGAGCAGCGCCATGCCGGGCGGCAGCGACGCGGAGGCGACCAGCCGGACCGTGCCCGGGCCGTCGTTGCCGTCGGCACTGCCAGCTCCGGTGACGCGGTTCAGGCCGGGCAGGATCCGGTCGCCGACGAAGAACGCCGACTCCGCCGGGTGGTGCACGAGGACGGGGCTCGTGGTCGTGGGGCGGAGAATGCCGGACCGGCTGACGTCCGCAGCGACGAGGGAGTTGACCAGCGTCGACTTGCCCGCCCCCGTCGAGCCGCCGATCACGGCCAGCAGAGGAGCGTCGAGCGAGGACAGCCGCGGGATGACGTAGTCGTCGAGCTGGTTCAGCAGCGCCGTGCGATGGGCCGACGCGGTCTGCGTCTGGGGCAGGCGCAAGGGGAGGCTGGAGGCAGCCACCTCGGCCCGCAACGCCGTGACGGCGTCCAGCAAGGCGGCATTGTCGGCCCCTGCGTCACTCACACGACAAGCCTAGCCAAAGCGGACACCCGATCCCGTGCGGCAACACGGTGCGCCGCTGGATCGCTGAGGTGACCGCCATCTCACTGCGGCGCTGCACGTCACAGAATGGCCTCATGCGGATGTTCGTCGCGGTCGTCCCGCCCGACGAGGTCGTCGAGAGCCTGGCCGAGTTCCTCGAGCCGCGCCGCGAGGCGGGTCGCGACCTGCGCTGGACCGACCCGGAGCAGTGGCATCTCACCCTGGCCTTCATGCCCGACGTCCCCGATCGCGTCCTGGACGACCTCGTCGAGCGGCTGGCCCGGGTCTCCCGCCGCCACGAGCCGGTGCCACTGCGGCTCGCGGGCGCCGGCGCCTTCCCCAACCCCTACGCCTCCCGCGTGCTCTGGGCCGGGCTCGAGCACGAGGGCGATGGCCTACGGCACCTGGCGCGCGGCATACGGGGGGTGTGCGCCAAGGCGGGGGCGGCGCCCCAGGGTGGCCCCTTCCACCCCCACATCACCCTGGCGCGCACCCGGCGCCCGGTGGAGGCGAGCCGCTGGCTGCGCGTGCTCGAGCTGTATGCCGGCCCAGCCTGGGTCGCCCGCGAGGTCACGCTGATCGCCTCGCACCTCGGCGAGGGCCGCGGGAACCGACCCCGCTACGAGGCGGTGGCGACGCTGCCCCTCGGGCGCGGTGAGCGGCGGTGACGTGCTCGGGTCAGCCGACCCGCACCCACCAGACACCGGTGCTGGGGCGCCACACCACGCGGTCCGCCCGGCCGTCGCCGCCGAAGTTGCCCGGCTGCGGGTTGTCACCGGCCATCCCCCACCGGACCGTCGCCCCGCCGCGGACGTACCAGTTTCCGTTGCTCGGCCGGAAGACCGCGAGGTCGGCGCGCCCCATCACCGTGTAGTCCGAGGCCACCGGGATGTCCCCTGAGACACCCCACGTGAAGGTGCCGACCCCCCGGACGTACCAGCCACCGTTGCTCGGCCGGAAGACGGCGATGTCGACTCGCCGGTCGCTGTTGTAGTCGCGAGGAACGGGGATGTCCTTGGGGACGCCCCAGCGGTAGGTGCCGACCCCACGGATGTACCAGTAGCCGGTGCTCGGCCGGTACACCGCGATGTCCGCGTAGCCGTCACCGTTGTAGTCCTTCGGCACCGGGATGTCGCCCGGGACCCCCCACCTGATGTTGCCGACACCGCGGATGTACCAGTAGCCGGTGCTCGGCCGGTACACCGCGATGTCGACACGGCCGTCGTTGGTGTAGTCCCTCGGCGCGGGGATGTCTCCCTTGACACCCCACCGGTAGCTCCCGACCCCCCGGATGTACCAGTACCCGTTGCTCGGCCTGAACACGGCAAGATCGGCGTACTTGTCGCCGCCGTAGTCGTTGGCCACAGGGATGTCGCCCGCCATCCCCCACCGCACCGACCAGGTGGTCGGGGCCGAGACCGCCTGGGACGACGCACCCTCGGCGCGGGACGTCGCCGCATGCGAGGGCGCGACGGCCGTGGTGAGCGCTGCGGCTGCCGCGCAGACCCCCGACACGATGCTGGCTGTCATCCGCTTCATGGCGCATCCCCCCGCCGCTCGACCCGCCCTGCACGTAGGCGGACAGTTACGAGGGTAGGCACCGCGCCGCCACGGTGTGGCGGGATTGCCGATGTTGAGGCGGCCCGCAGCACGCGCCACTGTTCTGCATGAACCGCGCCCCCGGCAGGACTCGAACCTGCGACCTAGGGATTAGAAGGCCCTTGCTCTATCCAGCTGAGCTACGGGGGCGGGCTGACCGGTCGGCCCGGTCGGCGCGCACAGTCTAGGGCTCTGTCGACCTCGTGGCGGCGCACCGCTGCTGACATGATCGGCGCGTGGCGGTTGAGGTGGAGGTCCAGTGGCGTCGAGTCAGCGACGACCCGACCGGCATCGAGGCGCTCGCGGCCGTGCTCGACGAGCGGGAGCGGGAACGCGCCGCCCGGCGCAGCAACCCGGCTCGCTACGTCGTCGCCCACGCGCTGCTGCGCACCTGCGCCGGCGACGCGCTGGGGGTGAGGCCCTCCTCGGTGGAGTTCGTGCGCACCTGCGCCACGTGCGGGAGCCACCGGCACGGCAAACCCACGCTCGTCGGCACGGACCTCTCGGTGTCCCTGTCGTATGCCGGGAGCCTGGCGGTCGTGGCCCTGTCCTGGGACGGTGAGGTCGGGGTCGACGTGGAGGAGGTCGACGAGACCGACTTCGAGGGCTTCAACGCGGTGACGCTGGACGAGTCCGAGGCCCCGGCCCTGGAGGGGTTGAGCGGCCCCGAGCTGCGGTGCGCCCGCGCCCTGGTGTGGGCGCGCAAGGAGTCGGTCCTGAAGGCCACCGGCCACGGTTTGGTGGTCGACCCTCGTCAGGTGGTGGTCTCCGGCCCGGCCGAAGCCGCCTCGCTGGTGGCCTGGCACGGCGAGCACCCGCTGGCGGGGCCGGTGCAGCTCGCCGACCTCGACCTCGCCGACCGCACCCACGTGGCGGCGGTCGCCGTGCTCGCGGACGAGCCGGCGGCCGTCCGCGTCGTCACCGCCTGACGCGGCGCAGGGCGAGCTCGGCCAGCAGCGCTGCGGCGTCGGGCAGCAGCGAGTCGTCGAAGGCGGCCCGAGGGGAGTGGTTGTCGGGGGCCTGCTCCCAGTTGTCGTCAGGGCACACACCGAGGTTGACGTAGGCGCTCGGAACCTGTTGCGCGACAAAGGAGAAGTCCTCCGACCCCATCTCCGGCTCGGGCATCGCCGTGTACCGCTCCGCACCGAACAGGTCGACGATCGTGTCGACGGCGAAGGAGTACTCGCCCTCGTCGTTCGCGGTGACGGGGTACCCGGCGGTGAAGTCGACCTCGACGGTCAGGCCGTGGGCCGCGGCGATGCCGGCGACGAGCCGTTCGAAGCGCTCGCGCAGGGCCGCGCGGTTCTCCTCGGACAGCGTGCGGAGCGTCGCCTCGAAGACGGCGTCGTCGGGGATGATGTTCTCCTTCGTGCCGCCGGCGATCCGGCCCACCGTGACCACGACGGGGTCGAAGACGTCGAAGGTCCTGGTCACCAGCGACTGCAGGGCCAGCACCATCTCGCACGCGGCGGGGATCGGGTCCCTGGTGCGGAAGGGCGCCGAGCCGTGGCCACCGCGGCCCACGACCCTGACCCGCACCTCGTCGACGGCGGCCATCAGTGGTCCGGGGCGCCCGAACCACATCCCGCGCGGGTACTCCGCCGAGTAGACGTGCAGGGCGTAGGCCGCGTCGACACGGCGCCCGGCCGCGTCGAGGAGGCCCTCCCGGACCATGAGGTCGGCCCCGCCCGGCCCCTCCTCCCCCGGCTGGAACATGAAGACCACGTCCCCGGCGAGCTCGGCGCGGAGGGTGTGCAGGATGCGTGCCGCACCGACGAGGGCGGCCACGTGCAGGTCGTGCCCGCACGCGTGCATGAGGCCGTCGCGGGTGGAGGCGTAGTCGAGGTCGAGGTCCTCCGTCACGGGCAGGGCGTCCATGTCGCCGCGCAGGAGCACCACCTGGCGGGCGGCGCCGCCCGTCGGGTCCGCTCGACCGCGCAGCACCGCAGTCACCGAGGACAGCTCCTTGCCGACCGAGACCTCCAGGCCCAGCCCCTCGAGCGCGTCGAGCACCAGCGCCTGGGTGAGCGGGAGGTCGTTCCCGAGCTCCGGCACCTGGTGCAGCCGCCGCCGGAGGGCGACCAGGTCGGGGGCCAGTGACGCGGCGAGTTCGAGGGTGCGCACCCGCGCCACGCTAGTACGGCGCCCCGGTGAACTCGTGGCGCCGGGTCACGATGGTGTCGAGCAGGCGACGTTCGGCCTCCAGTGCGTGGGCGTCGGCCGCGCTGTGGTACATCCTCAGCCGCAGCAGGGCGAGCTCGCTCGCCGCGTCCTGGAACGAGCGCATCGACGCCAGCGCCCGACGGCCGCCGGCCTGCCGGGCCCACACCCGGGCCCGGCGCCGCAGAGACATCCGCGACAGCATGTGCACCTCGGCGGGGCTCAGCCACCCCGCATCCGCGTAGGGCATCAGGTGACGCCCGATGAGCCGGCCCTCGCGGCGGCGGGCCCAGACGATGAGCCCGATGAACGCCAGGAAGATCGGCACCTCGACGAGCAGGAAGACAGCGATGAACCCGTCCCCGCCGGTGACGGCGGCGAGGTTCCAGATGCCGTGGAGCATCACGGCCAGGGCGAAACCGGTCGCGGGGGCGACCACCCGGACCATCCCGCTGCGGCTCGTGGCCGCCACGCCAACACCGATGCCGAACATGACGGTGAAGATCGGGTGGGCGAACGGCGTCACCAGGCAGCGGGCGAGGAACACCGCGGTGAGCACCTGCTCGCCGCCCTCCTGGTAGGCGAGGCCGAGGTACTGGATGTTCTCGGTGAAGGCGAACCCGGCGGCGACGATGCCGGCGTAGACCATCCCGTCGATGATGCCGTCGAACTCGCGCCGCCGCAGGCGCCAGACGAGCAGGACGAGCAGGCCCTTGGCGGCTTCCTCGACCACCGGGGCGGTGAAGACCGCGGTGACCAGCGCGGCCTGCTCGGTGTCGGTCGCCGTGGCGAAGACCACCTGCGCGCTGGTGTTGACGAGCCCGGCGAGCAGGGCGGCGATGAGGGCACCCCACAGGAACGCGGTGACGAGGTACTTCGTCGGCTCGGCCTCGTAGCGGTCGAGCCACAGGAAGGTGGGGATGACCACGGCGAGGGGAATCGCGGCCAGCAGCACCGCCAGCAGGCTCGTCACGACCCCGAGGGTCAGGCCGTAGTAGGCGGCGAGCACCAGGCCGGCGGCGGCGAAGCCCACGACCGCGAGACCCGTGATCACCCAGCCGCGCATCATCGGTCGAGGCGTCGGGTTCCCCGGCACCGGGGCCGGCTCGTAGCCGTCCGCGCTCGGCGGCCACGCGGCATACCCCTGCTGTTGCTGGCCCGTCGGTCCCCAGGTCATGCCGGAAGGCTAGTGGAGCCCGCGCGACCGGGCCCGTGTCCGGGGCGGGCCATAGGGTGTCCGGGTGACACAGAACCCCACGGAGCGCTCGGTCAACGACAGGATCGTCTGGATCGACTGCGAGATGACCGGCCTGTCCCTCGAGCGCGACGCGCTCATCGAGGTGGCGGCCCTCGTGACCGACTACGAGCTGAACCAGCTCGGCGACGGTGTCGACCTCGTCATCAAGCCCCCGGCGGAGGCGTTGGAGCAGATGGACGACTTCGTCCGCGGCATGCACACGACCTCCGGCCTGCTGGCCGACCTCGACCGCGGCATCACCCTCGAGGACGCGCAGGCCCAGGTGCTCGCCTACGTGCGCCAGTGGGTGCCCGAGCCGCGGAAGGCGCCACTGGGAGGCAACACCGTCGGCACCGACCGCGGCTTCCTGGCCAGGGACATGCCCGACCTGGAGGCCCACCTGCACTACCGCGTCATCGACGTCTCGTCCATCAAGGAGCTGTCCCGACGCTGGTACCCGCGCGCCTACTTCAACGCCCCCAAGAAGTCCGGGGGCCACCGTGCGCTCGCCGACATCCGGGAGTCGATCGCGGAGCTGCGCTACTACCGGGAAGCCGTGTTCGTGCCGGCCCCCGGGCCGGACAGCGACACGGCCAAGTCCCTGGCCGCACGCCACGTCATCGAGCCCTGAGCCGGGGCGTCGGGCTGCGGCGGCCACCGTGGAGCGCCGTCGACCGGGGGTGGTCATGAGCACCCCTGAGGAGCAGGTACGATAGGCGCCGCCGATGGCACGACCGGCAACCCGGTCGTGTCGGCATGGTGGGTGTAGCTCAGCTGGTAGAGCGCTGCGTTGTGGTCGCAGATGTCGCGGGTTCAAGTCCCGTCACTCACCCCAACGGGAGAGCGGCAGGTCATCTCAGATGGCCTGCCGCTCTCGTCGTCCGCGGCCACCCGCCCACCCCGGTCCCGCGGACTCACCGCTCCGGCTGAGACAATGCCGGTGTGTTCATGGAGTCCAGGGGCAAGACGCGCCTGATCAGGATCTCGGTGTGGGTGGCAGTGCTGTCCCTGCTGCTCGCCGTGGTCTCCTCGCTCGCCACCGCCCTGGCCGCGTCCGCCCACACGGAGCTGAGGTCGATGGCGCCGGCGTCGGGCTCCACCGCCACCACCGCGCCGACGCAGGTCGTCCTGACCTTCAGCGAGCCGGTCAGCACCCGCTTCGCCGCCGTCACCGTCACCGACGGCACCGGGGCCACCGTGACGGATGGGCGGCCCACGGTGTCCGGGGCGACCGTGACCCAGCCCCTCAGGGCGCTGCGCGACGGTTCGTATGCCGTGACGTACCGGGTGGTCAGCGAGGACGGGCACCCGGTGAGCGGACGCGCGTCGTTCAGCGTCCACCTCGAACGGACCTCCGCCACGGCACCCGCCACACCGGCGCCCTCACCCTCGGGGACCTCCGCCGCCGCGACGGCGACACCCGGCGCGCCGTCCGGGACGCCCTCACCCATCGCTTCCGCGCCCCGCGGCGTCACGCCCCAGCCGGCCGTGCCCTGGGCCCTCGCCGGGGTCATCGCGGCCGCCGTGATCGGGGGGATCGTTGCCCTGGGAAGAGGCCGGCCCCGGCGCCGATAGGACGTCGGGACAGCCGATTTCAACCTTCGGCCACACTGGTGCTAACCTCTCCATCCGTTGCGCCATTAGCTCAATTGGCAGAGCAGCTGACTCTTAATCAGCGGGTTCGGGGTTCGAGTCCCTGATGGCGCACCACCCACGAAGCCCCCAGCACACCCGATGCGCTGGGGGCTTCGGCGTGCCGTCGCGCCGAGCGTCCGGGCCGCCTCTCTGCTGCGCAACCAGGCGCCGGGCGAACCACCGGTTGGTCACGGTGCGGTGAACGGCCGGTAACGCCGAGATTTCTCTGGTCGGCGGGCGATTCGCGGGCTACGCCTTCTGGACTGTCGAAAGATCACCCGTTTGCGACAGGCCGCGCGAGCCCGGCGTTCCTACCGTCTTAACTGGACCTAAAGATGGGGCCGGGTGGGCCCCACAGTGACGACCTGCAGATGTGGGGTCGCCGCCGCGGGGACGTGCAGTCGGCGCGCCGAAGGCACACCACTCTTGGGAAGACTCCCAGGGGGCACCGCCGTGACGCATTCGCCCGAGGACGCACGACTCCGCCAGCCGTGCACGCTCCCCCACACGATCCTGGCGGTCCCGCAGATGACGGGAACGCCCTCCGTCGAAGCCCCGTCCCACACCCTTCTCCACCGAGCTGCCCGCGGGCACCGTTCGGCATTCGCAGCCTAGGGAGTACGAAGATGCGCCGGATCATTGAGGCCAGCCTGAAGTTCCGCCTGCTGGTGATCGCCCTGGCCGTTGCACTGGTCGCCGTCGGCACCGTGCAGCTGCGCAACCTGCCCGTGGACGTCCACCCCGAGTTCACGCCGACGCAGGTCGAGGTGCAGACCGAAGCCCTCGGGCTGTCCGCCGAGGAGGTGGAACAGCTCATCACCGTCCCGCTCGAGCAGGACCTCCTGGTCGGCGTGCCCTTCCTCGACGAGATCGAGTCGGCCTCGCTGCCCGGCCTCTCGTCCGTCGTCATGACCTTCGAGCCGGGCACCCCGCTGCTCGACGCCCGCCAGGTCGTGCAGGAGCGCCTGACGCAGGCGGTCGGCATCGCGGGTCTGCCCCAGGTGGCCAAGCTCCCCCAGATGATCCAGCCGGTGTCCGCCAACCGGCGCGTGGCGATGGTCCAGCTGTCCTCGGACACGTTGACACCGATCGACGTGTCGGTGCTGGCCCGGTGGGTGATCGGGCCGCGCCTGATGAGCGTGCCCGGCGTGGCCAACGTCACCGTGTGGGGCTTCCGGGACCGGCAGCTCCAGGTGCTGGTCGACCCCCAGGAGCTGCGCCAGAACAAGACGACACTGGCCCAGGTCATCGCCACCACCGGCAACGCCCTCGAAGTCTCGCCGCTGTCGTTCCTCGAGGCCTCCAACCCCGGTACGGGTGGGTTCATCGACACCGTGAACCAGCGGCTCAACATCTTCCACGAGCAGACCATCACCACGGCTGAGGAGCTCGCCAAGGTCCCGCTCGAGGCCGCGGGCGACGGCGCGCCGGCCGCCAGCTCGACCAAGACGCTCGGTGAGGTCGCCAAGGTCATCGAGAGCTCCCAGCCGCTGATCGGCGACTCCGTCTGCCCGGGCGGGGAGAAGTGCCTGTTCCTCGTCGTGGAGAAGTTCCCGGGGGCCAACACCCTGGACGTCACCAAGGGCGTGGACTCCGCCCTGGCCGCGATGAAGCCGGGCCTCGGGGACATGACGTACGACTCGTCGCTCTACCGTCCGGCCACGTTCATCGAGTCCTCCTTCGAGCACCTCGCCTGGGTCCTGCTCATCGGGGGGCTGCTGCTCCTGCTGGTGCTGGGCCTGCTCTTCTGGGACTGGCGCCGCCTGGCCATCAGCGCCGCGGCGATGGTCGTGTCCCTCGCGGCGGCAGGACTCGTCCTGTACCTCCGCGACACGACGGTCAACTTCATGGTGGCCGCCGGCCTGGTCCTGGGGCTGACCGCAGTGGTCTCCGACGCCGTCGTCGACCCGGACCGGCTCGCGCGGCGGCTCCACGCCGCCCGGGCCAAGAGCTCGGACCCGGAGGCGGCGAACCCCGCCTGGGCCACCGTGGTCTACGGATCCGCCGAGACACGGCGTGCGCTCTTCTACGCCGTGCTCATCTCCGCGGCCGCCACCGTCCCGGTCTTCTTCCTCCAGGGTGAGGGCGGGGCGTTCCTCCCGGACATCATGCTGTCGTACCTGCTCGCCGTGGCCGCGTCCATGCTGGTCGCCGTCACGCTGACGCCGGTCCTCGGCCTGATGCTGCTGGGCCGCGCCTCACGCCACGCCGCCAACGCCCCCTGGCTGCGGCGGGTGGGCCGTGGGTACGGCAGCGTCGCCCCCAGGCTGGTCACGAAGACCGGTCTCGCCCTCGGGGTGGCCGCCGTGCTCGCCGTCGCCGGCGCGGCGTCGCTGCCGTTCCTCGACACGTCGATGCGGCCCCTGCTGAAGGAGCAGGACATCCTCGTCCACCTCGAGGCCGCTCCCGGCACCTCCCTGCCGAAGATGACCGAGATCACCAAGCAGGCCGTGGACGACCTCGGGGGCCTGTCCGGAGTCGTCAACGTGGGCGGACAGGTCGGGCGCGCGATCGCGTCGGACCAGATCGTCAACGTGAACTCGGGCGAGGTCTGGGTCAAGGTGTCCCCCGACGCTGACTACGACCGCGCTGTCGCCGCCATCGAGGACACCGTCCGGGGCTACCAGGGCGTGTCCAGCGACGTCCTCACGTACTCGGAGGAGCGGGTCACCGACATCCTCGGACGCTCCAGCGAGGACCTCGTGGTGCGCGTCTACGGCGAGAACCCGGAGGTGCTGGACCAGAAGGCCGACGAGATCCAGCGCGCCCTCGCCGGCGTCGACGGTGTGGCGAAGGCCAACGTCGAGCGGGCGCTCGACGAACCCACGGTCACCGTCAAGGTCGACCTGGAGCGTGCCCAGGCAGCCGGTGTGAAGCCCGGTGACGTCCGGCGTGCCGCTGCCACGCTGATGGGTGGCATGACCGTCGGCAACCTGTTCGAGCAGCAGAAGGTCTTCGACGTGGTCGTCTGGGGAACGCCGGAGATCCGTCAGAGTGAGGCGAACATCGAGAACCTGCTCGTCGACACCCCGTCCGGTGGCCAGATCCGGATCGGTGAGGTCGCGGACGTGCAGATCGTGCAGAGCCCCACCGTGATCCGGCACGAGTCCGTGGCCACGTACCTCGACGTCACCGCTGACGTCGCGGGCCGCGACGTCGCGGGTGTCGCCGGTCAGGTCGACGAGATCGTCAAGGGCATGGAGTTCCCGCTGGAGCACCACGCCGAGCTGCTGGGCGGCTACGAGGAGCGAGTCGCGGAGCAGACGACCCTCATCGGCGTCGGGATCGCCGTGCTCATCACCATCTACCTGCTGATGCAGGCGGCGCTGCGCAGCTGGCGACTGGCCACTCTGGCCTTCGCCACGCTGCCCCTGGGCGTCGCCGGCGGTCTGGTCGCGGCCCTGCTCACCGGCGGGACGCTCACGCTGGGGTCCATCGCCGGACTCATCGCGGTCGTCGGGCTCGCGGCACGCGCCGTGGTGCCGCTGATCCGCCGCTACCAGGAGCTCGAGCGGGTCGAGGGCATGGCCTTCGGGCCCGAGCTGGTCGTGCGGGGCACGGGCGAGGGCATGGCCTCAACGATGATCGCGCTGCTCGGCACGGCGGTGCTCTTCATCCCCGTGGCGGTGTCCGGTGGGTCCGGGCTGGAGATCGTCCAGCCCATGGCCGTGGTCATCCTCGGTGGGATCGTCGCGACGATGCTGGCCACCCTGCTCGTGGTGCCCATCCTGTACGCCAAGTACGGGCTCGTCACCAACCGCGACGACTGGGCCGAGGACCTGATGGAGCCCGCCAGCCCGGAGCCGGCGCAGGCACGCACGGCGTCGCCGAGTGTGATGCAGCGGATCCGCCTGGCCTTCCTGGCCGTGCCCCTCGCGCTGACGGCGTCGGCGTGCGGCGGGCCCATCGCGGACGCGTACACCATCGCCCACGAGCCGGCGAGCGTGCAGACGGTCGCGGGCAGCGAGCACCCCCGTGTGGTCCTGGAGGAGAAGGCTGCCCAGCGGCTGGCAATCGAGACCGGCGTCGTGTCCAGGCAGGGCAGCGGCCTCGTGGTGCCCTCATCCGCCGTCTTCGTGGACCCGGAGGGGAAGTGGTGGGTCTACACCAACCCCGAGCCCCTCGCCTACGAGCGTGCGGAGATCACGGTGGCACGAGAAGCAGGGGGCAACGCCTACCTCACCAAGGGCCCGGCTGCCGGAACCAAGGTCGTGACGGTCGGGGTGCCCGAGATCTACGGAGTCGAGGACGCGGTCGGCCACTGACGCCGCGACGAGTGAGAGAGGCCGAACACCATGCGCTGGATTGTCGCGTCAAGTCTGAAGTTCCGGTTCATCGTCGTCGCCCTGACCGCGTTCCTGATGTTCTTCGGGGTCCAGCAGGTCGGCAACACCGCCGTCGACGTCTTCCCTGAGTTCGCCCCGCCCAAGGTGGAGGTCCACACGATCGCGGTCGGGCTCGCGCCGACCGAGGTGGAGGAGCTCATCACCGTCCCCCTGGAGCAGTCGTTCAACGCCATCCCCGGCGTCAACACGGTCAGGTCACGGTCGGTGGAGCAGCTGTCGCAGGTCGTCCTGCTGTTCGACAAGGGGACTGACATCCTCGAGGCACGGCAGCTCGTGTCCGAACGCATCGCCCAGGTGACGCCGACCCTGCCCACCTGGGCGGCTCCCCCCGTCATGCTGCAACCGCTGTCGGCGACCAGCCGCGTGCTGAAGATCGGCCTCTCGTCCGACGATCCGCAGATCGACATGATGGACCTCTCCATGACGGCGTACTGGAAGATCAGGTCGCGTCTGCTGCGGGTTCCCGGGGTCGCCAACGTGCCCATCTGGGGCGAGCGCCTCGACATGCTCCAGGTGCAGGCGGACCCGAAGCGGCTCGCAAAGCAGAAGGTCACGCTCGACCAGGTCATGAACGTGACCGCCGACGCGCTCGACGCCGGCCTGGTGACCTACTCGGACGGCCACTTCATCGGCCGGGGAGGATTCGTCGACGGCGCCGACCAGCGCATGCAGATCCGGCACGAGCAGACCATCGTGACGCACGAGCACCTGGCCAACCTCCCGATCGTCACCAGTGACGGCCGGCAGATCCGCCTGAGTGACGTGGCCAACCTCGTCCGGGACCACCAGCCGATGATCGGCGACGCGGTGATCAACGAGGGTGACGGTCTCATGCTCATCGTCGAGAAGCTGCCCTGGGCCAACACCCTCGACGTCACCCGCGGCATCGAGGCCGCGCTCGACGAGCTCAAGCCGGGTCTGAACGGGATCGCCGTCGACTCCCAGATCTTCCGGCCGGCGACGTTCATCGAGGACGCCATCGACAACCTCAGCAGGGCCCTCTGGCTCGGCGCGCTCCTCATGATCGGGATGCTGATCCTGTTCCTGTACTCGTGGCGCACCGCTCTGGTCAGCGTCGTGGCGATCCCCCTGTCGCTGCTCGCGGCCCTCCTCATCCTGAACTGGGCTGGTGCGACGATCAACACGATGATCCTCGCGGGCTTCGTGATCGCCCTCGGAGACATCGTGGACGACGGCATCATCGGCCTCGAGAACGTCGTCCGGCGCCTGCGAGAACACCGCGCCCAGGGCGGCACCAGGTCGACGGCCCGGGTCATCCTCGACGCGACGATGGAAGTCCGGAGTGCCATCGTCTACGCCACGGTCATCGAGGTCGTCGCGATCCTGCCGATCTTCATGCTCGCAGGGCTTTCGGGCTCGTTCTTCCAGCCGCTTGCGCTGGCCTACGCGCTGGCCCTGCTCGCGTCGATGGTCGTGGCCCTGACGGTGACCCCGGCGCTGAGCCTGATCTTCTTCCGGAGCGCGAAGTCCCTCGAGCAGCGCGAGTCGCCGGTCGTCCCGCCCATGAAGCGCGGCTACGAGCGGCTGCTCACCCGGATCGTCTACCGGCCGCGGCGGGCCTACGCCGCCGTCGGCGTCATCACGGTCGCGGGCCTCGCGGTGCTGCCGCTGCTCGGCCAGTCGCTGCTGCCGAACTTCAAGGAGCGCGACTTCCTGATGCACTGGCTGACCAAGCCGGACACCTCCCTCTCCGAGGAGGTGCGCACCACCAAGCTGGTCAACGCCGAGCTGCTCACCATCCCCGGCGTGCGCAACGCCGGGTCGCACATCGGCAACGCCCTCCTGGGTGACGAGCCCTACGGTGTCTACTTCGGCGAGAACTGGATCAGCGTCGACCGGTCCGTCGACTACGACAAGACGGTCGACAGCATCAAGGGCGTGGTGGACGGCTACCCCGGCATCTACCGCGACGTGCTCACGTACCTCAAGGAGCGCATCCGGGAGGTGCTGACGGGAAGCAGCGAGCCCATCACGATCCGCGTCTTCGGGCAGGACCTCGACCTCCTCCGGGAGAAGGCGGAGGAGGTGGACAAGGTCCTCGCGAACACCCCCGGCGTGGGTGAGCACCACGTCGACTTCCAGGACAACATCCCCCAGATCAAGGTCGAGGTGGACCTGGACCGGGCCAAGGAGTACGGCGTCAAGCCCGGTGACGTGCGGCGGGCCGCGGCGTGGCTCATGGCCGGTCAGGAGGCCGGTGACCTCTACGTCGGCGGCAAGGCGTACGACGTGCAGGTGTGGACCCCACCGGAGAGCCGGCGCAGCGTCACGGACCTGCAGAACCTGCCCATCGACACGCCCTCAGGCAGCCAGGTGAAGCTCTCGCAGGTGGCCGACATCAGCATCGAGTCCGTGGCCAACGTCGTGCACCACGAGGACCTGCTGAGGAACCTGGACATCGAGGCAGGCCTGGACGGGACGCGCGACCTCGGCGCGGTGGTCGCGGACATCGAGAAGGGCATCGCCCAGATCGACTGGCCGCTGGAGTTCCGCGCGGAGATGCTCGGGGAGTACAACGAGCGCCAGGCGGCGCAGCAGCGGCTGCTCCTCTTCGCCGGCGCGGCCGCGGTCATCATCCTGCTCCTGCTCCAGGTGTCGTACGGGAGCTGGCGGCTGGCGACCCTGTCGTTCCTGACGCTGCCGATCGCCCTCGTCGGTGGGCTGCTCGCCGCCTTCTTCTTCGGCGGCAGGGTGATCTCCCTGGGCTCGCTCGTGGGGTTCCTCACGGTGTTCGGCATCGTGGCCCGCAACGGCATCATGCTGGTCAGTCACTGCCAGCACCTCGAGGAGGAGGAGGGCGAGCCCTTCGGTCCGGGGCTGGTCATCCGCGCCGCCAAGGAGCGGCTCGTGCCGATCATGATGACGGTGCTGACGACGGGTCTGGCGCTCATCCCGCTGCTGGTCACCGGTTCCATCCCCGGCCAGGAGATCGAGCACCCCATGGCCGTGGTCATCCTCGGCGGGCTCGTCACCGCCACCTTCCTCAACCTGTTCGTCGTGCCGTCGCTGTACCTGCGCTTCGCCAAGGGCCTGCGAAAGCAGCCGCCACAGCCGCCGCAGCCGCAGCCCGCGGAGGCACCGCAGCCGGCGTGACCCGACCAGCCGGTGGGTGACGGGCGCCAGCCCGTCACCCACCGGCGCGTGCGGTATGCCGCGCACGCGCCCTCGTGCGCGTCGTGGGCCAGCGCCGGCACCGTCCTCACCCAGGCGGCATACCTCTTGGGGGTGTTTTGCCGGTTTGTCCCCGCCGCCTTGCCGTCCGCCCCTAGGGTGACCCCGACCGTTGGACACCGAGGGGGAATCCATGGGGGCTGCCGCCAGGCTCCGGCGCGCTGTCGTCGCGCTGCTCGCACCGACCGTCATCGGGGCCGCCGCCCTCGCCGCGGCACCCGGTGCCCACGCCGCCGACACGACGACGCCGACACTGACGGCCTTCTCGCTCGAGCGCTCAGCGGTCAGCGCCCCTGGGAGGGTGACCGTCCACTACGAGGCTTCGGACACCGCGGGGTCGCTGAAGCACGTCGTCTTCCGCTACCGCAACCCCGCCGGACTCACACGGGAGGCCAGGCTCGACACGGGGCCATCACTGTCGGGCAGCGTGTCGTTCGACCTCCGCGACGGGGACCGCAACGGCCTCTGGGTCCTCGAGTCCATCGCGCTGGCCGACCCTGCCGGAAACGCGATCCGGTACCTGCCCGGGGGCCCGACGAGCCTCTGGCCCACCACCACGTCAGGGCCCACGTCCCACACCTTCGACCTCGCCTCCGGGGACGTGACGGTGAGCGGCTCGAACCCCGACGTCACCCCGCCCGTGATCGCGGCGGTCGCCCTCACCCCCACCGACCTGGAGCCCACCACGGTCCTGACGGTCGACGCGCAGGTGTCCGACCGCAGTGCTGTGCGAGGGCTGAAGATCCGACTGAGGCACCGCGACCTCGGGAGCTTCGTCGACAGGGTCGACACCACGCTGCCCGGTGAGGCCGGGTCGCTCACCTTCTCCCTGGGCGACATCGCCAACGGCACCTACGACATCTTCTCCCTGTCCGCGTGGGACGAGTTCGGCAACGATGCCCTCTACCTCGCCACGGGGGAGGTGCAGGTCAGCCCCGACGACGCGACGGGCCCGTCGAGCCACGCCCTTGCCCTCACGACCACCTCCGTCTCCCTGTCGGGCTCCCCCCTCGACCGTGAGCCTCCGGTCCTGACCGCGATCACGCCGCCGACCGGACTCGTGGACCCGCAGTCGCCCCTGGCTGCGAGCTACAGCGTCGAGGACGCCTCGACGCTGCGCCACGTCGACCTGACGTACGCGGGCCCGGACGGCGCTCTCTGGAGGCTCGAGGTGAACGCGACGCTTCCCCTGACCGGGAGCGTGACGAGGACCGCCCCCACCACGGCGGGGACGTACACCCTGCGTTCCGTCACCGTGTACGACTCGGCGGGGAACGTGAACTTCTACTCGGTGGACGGCACGGTCACCCGGGGGCCCGGCGGCCGGGTCACGAGCCATTCCCTCGACCTCGCCTCGTCGTTCACCGTACGGCCGCTGCCGCCGTCCACACCGCCGCAGCCGGCCGCGTTCCCGGTGAGCGGGGCCATCAACCTGTCCTGGGGGCCCGAGCCGACCCTGGCGCCCATCACCAGGTACACGGTGACGGTCTCGCCCGGGGGTCGGGTCATCACGCTTCCGGCCACGGCCAACGGCGTCCTCGTCACGGGCCTGGCCAACGGGACGACCTACACGCTCGACGTGACGGCCTCGGGCCCTCACGCCACCAGTGCGGCAGCGAGGGCCACGGCCACACCCAGGATGTCGCCTCGCATCATCGGCACCGGTGACCTCTCCGGTGACGGCCGCAACGACATCGTGGCCGCGAGCAGCGCGGGCCCTCTGTTCCTCTACCGGGGCAACGGTGCCTCGGGATTCGGCTGGGGCCGTGTGGACCTGGGGAACTGGACGTCTCCTCCCACCCCGATGACGTGGGTGGGGGACTTCGACGGTGACCTCGTCTCGGAGGTCATGTCCGTCGAGGGCGACACGCTGGAGGCCGTCAGCATCCACCGTGGCGACGGGCGGTCCGCCCGCACCTACGGCTCGCGTGGCTGGCGCACGATGCGCTTGCTCGTCGGCCCGGGCGACTTCACCGGCGACCGCCGGGCCGACCTGCTCGTCGTCACCGCCACCGGCGACCTGCGCCTCTACCCCGGCAACGGCCGCGGTGGCTTCCAGCCCACCCGTACCATCGGCCGCGGGTGGAACACCTACCTCACCGTCTTCTCCCCCGGCGACTTCACCGGCGACGGCCGCAGCGACGTCCTCGCCGTCGACAGGGCCGGCGACCTCTACCTCTACCGCGGCAACGGCAAGGGTGGCTTCGCCGCGGCCCGGCAGCGAATCGGCAAGGGCTGGGCGGGGTTCATGGCCGTCCACTCCCCCCGGGACTTCAGCGGCGACCGGCGCAGCGACGTCATCGCGGCGACCATGACCGGCGACCTCTACCTCTACCGCGGCAACGGCACCGGCGGCTTCTCCGGTGCCCGCACGAAGATCGGCACCGGCTGGCAGGTCTTCCGCTAGCCGGACGGCTGGGGAGGACGGCTGCTCGTCCCGGCCGGCGGCGTCCACCGTGCGAGACGGCCTCGGCCCGTGGTGGACGCGGCGGTGTCGCACCTGTTCCACTGGTGCCATGTCTTCGAGCACCGCACGCGTGCGCCGCCCCATGCAGGTCATGGGCCGCTGCGCCATGCGGTGTCGCTGCTGCGCCTGAGCCCCGAGCCCGCACCAGCCTGGCGCCGACGAGCGCCCCACCTCCCGGAGACCACCATGGAAGCCAGCCACACGGCATACCGACGGATCCACGTCGACCTGCTCCACACGACCAGCGCCCTGTGTCGGCGAATGCGCGCCACCGCACTCGCCCCCGCACACCCCGCTGACCCCAGGAGCACCCATGACCCTCACCGCCGCCGGCACCCCCGGCATCAGCCGCTTCACCACGCAGCAGCTGCTGCGCACCGCACGCCTGTTCGCCACTGACCCCGAGCTCGGGACGCTGGTCGACCCCACCGCGACCCGGAGGCAGTGGCACCTGCTCGACGCCACGGCCCACCTGCAGATCTGGCTGCTGGCCTGGCCTCCCGGGACCGGGACGGGGTGGCACGACCACGCCGAGTCCACCGGGGCCTTCCTCGTCGTCGACGGCCTGCTGACCGAGCGCACGTGGGCCGGCGGCCGGGTCCAGGAGCGCCTGCTCGCCGAGGACGAGGGCCGGACCTTCGGCTCGCGCCACATCCACCACGTCGCCAACCCCACCGACGCGCTGGCCCTCTCGCTCCACGTCTACTCGCCGGCGCTGACGCACCTGACGAGGTACGCGCTGCGCGACGGACGCCTCGACGCGGTCGGCGTGGAGCGGGCAGGTGAGGACTGGTGACCACCACCGTGGCCGTGCAGGCTCCCGCGAGGGCACCACTCTGGGAGACAACGCTCTTCAGCGACGGGCCCGTCCGCGGAGCCGGGCGAGGCTGGGAGGCGCCGACCTATGACGGGGTCGACGACCAGCTCGCCGACGCCCGGACCCGGCTGCACCGGGTCAGCGCACGTGCGGCGTTCCAGGAGGTCCTCCACCAGCGCGCGGTGCTCGTCGACATCCGGCCGGCGGCGCAACGCCGTGCCGAGGGGGAGGTGGCACCGTCACTGCGGCCGCTGGTGGTCGAGCGCAACGTGCTCGAGTGGCGGCTCGACCCCCGGCACGAGGCCCGGCTCCCCATCGCTGCACTCGACCGCCGGGTCATCGTGATCTGCCAGGAGGGCTACACCTCGTCACTGGCTGCGGATGCGTTGGTGCGCTTGGGAATCCGGCGCGCGACCGATGTGGTGGGCGGCTTCCGCGCCTGGCGCGAGGCGGGCATGCCGACGGCCTGAGCGGGCGTATACCGCGGGGCCGGCCGGGCGGCGTACCCCGCCGTGGTCAGAGGTAGAGGCCGGTCTGGCCGTCCTGGACCCGTTGGGCCGCCACGGCGTGGATGTCCCGCTCGCGCAGGAGGACGTAGTCCTTGGACTGCAGCTCGACCTCGGCACGGTCCTCCGGGTCGAACAGCACACGGTCGTCGATCTTGACCTGGCGGACGTTGGCACCGACCGCCACGACCGTGGCCCAGGCCAGCCGCTTGCCCACGCTCGCAGTGGCCGGGATGACGATGCCGCCGCCGGAGCGGCGCTCGCCGCCCTCGCCCTCCATGGACACCAGCACGCGATCGTGCAGCATCCGGATGGGAAGCCGGTCTGGTGCCGGCCCGTCAGCCACGGTGACGGCGCCAGGCGCCGAGGCCGATCAGGGCCACTGCTGCCGCAGCCAGCGCGGCAATCCGCTCGGTGCGCAGGTCGCCCGACTCGGTCTGGGTCGCCTCGGTGAACTTCGCCTTGAGCGACTCGGCCTGGCGCCGGGCGATCTCCTTGGGTGCGGTGCGGGTGTGCAGCTCGTCGACGGTGGTCGCGAGTCGCTCGCGGGCGGCGGCGATCTCTGCCTCGATCTGCTCCACCGACCTGATGGGGGTGACCTCGCTCATCGCTCCTCCTTCAATCGCGTCAGGACCGTGCTCGCCCGGGCGGCTCAGGCGAGCCCGAGGTCGCGGCGCAGCTTGGCGACGTGGCCGGTGGCCTTCACGTTGTACCAAGCGTGCGAGACGACGCCGGCTTCGTCCACCACCACGGTGCTGCGGATCACGCCCTCGACGACCTTGCCGTAGAGCTTCTTCTCGCCGAAGGCGCCCCACTCCTTCATGACGGTCCTGTCCGTGTCGGAGAGCAGGGTGATGGTGAGGCCGTCGCGCTCGCGGAACTTCGCGAGCTTCTCGGGCTTGTCCGGCGAGATGCCGACCACCTCGTGACCCTCGGCACGCAGCGCGTCGAGGCTGTCGCTGAAGTCGCAGGCCTGGGTGGTGCAGCCCGGGGTCATGGCCGCCGGGTAGAAGTAGACGATCACGGTACGCCCGCGCAGGTCTGAGAGGCGCACCTCGCCGCCCCGGTCGTCGGGCAGCGTGAAGTCGGGGGCGGCGTCCCCGGGGGTCAGTCGCTCGCTCAACAGGTGCTCCTCGCTCGCGCGCTCGTTATTGCAAATCATTTGCAATAAGATGGTGGCCGATCGGTGACCAACGTATCCCAGCTCGCCCGACCCCACCTCAGGAGCCTGCTCATGCACGTGCCCGACGGAATCCTCGACGCGCCCACCTCGGTGGGCACCGCCGTCGTCGCGACCATCGGTGTCGGCCTCGCGCTCCGGGGAGCGCGCCGCGAGCTCGACGACCGCACCGCCCCCCTGGCCGGTCTGGTGGCGCTGTTCGTCTTCGCGTCGCAGATGCTGAAGTTCCCGGTCGCCGCCGGCACCTCCGGGCACCTGCTCGGGGGCGCGCTCGCGGCGGTCCTCATCGGCCCGTGGACGGCGACCCTCGCGCTCGCCGTCGTGCTGCTCGTGCAGTCCCTGGCCTTCGCCGACGGGGGCGTCACCGCCTTGGGCACCAACGTCACACTGCTCGGCATCGTGGGCGTGTGGGTCGGGTGGCTCGTCTTCGTGGGAGTGCGAGCCCTCCTGCCGAAGCGGCCTGCGTCGGTGGTCCCCGCGGCCGCCGCCGGTGCGCTGGTCTCGGTGCCTGCGGCCGCCCTGGTCTTCACAGCCCTGTTCGCCATCGGTGGCCAGGTGCCGGTGCCGCTCGACAGGCTCGCCGCGGCCATGGTGGGTGTGCACACCCTCATCGGCGTGGGCGAGGCGGTCATCACCGCACTCGCGGTCTCCAGCATCGTGGCCGTCCGGCCCGACCTCGTCCACGGCGCCCGGCGCACGCTCGCCCAGCGCCCCCTCACGATCCGCGAGAAGGTGCCGGCGTGACCTCCCAGCCGCCAACGCAGCCCGAGACCGTCGTTCCGGAGCACCCACGCCGGCGGACGTCGACCCGAACCCTTCTCGTGGTCGGTGTGCTGGTGTCCCTGCTGTTGGCCGGCATCGGCTCCTTCTACTCCTCCGCCCTGCCCGACGGCCTCGAGTTCGTGGCCGAGCAGACCGGTTTCGCGGACTCGGCCCAGGAGCACGCCGCCGCCGACTCACCGTTCGCCGACTACGCCACCCAGGGCGTCGACAACCCACGGCTGTCGGGCGGCCTCGCCGGTGTCGTCGGCTCCGTGCTGGTGCTGGTGGTCGCCGGAGGGCTCTTCCTGATGCTGCGACGCCGCGACGACGTGCCGACGCGACGCGGGGACTGAGATGGGCGCCGGCCACGGCCACCGCCTCCACTACCACGGGCACTCGGCCGTCCACAGGCTTCCCGCCCACGTCAAGATCCTCGCGGTCCTGGTCTTCGTCGTGGCGGTCGTGCTCACGCCGCGTGAGACCTTCTGGGCCTTCGGCGTCCACCTCCTGATCGTGCTCGTCGCCGTGGCCGCCTCACGCGTGCCGGTGCGCCACCTCGCCACGCGGATGCTGGTCGAGGTGCCGGTCCTCGTCTTCGCCCTGCTGCTGCCGTTCCTCGCCACCGGACCGCGCGTCGAGGTCGGGCCGCTGAGCCTCTCCCAGGCCGGTCTGCTGGGGGCCTGGGCCCTGGTCGCCAAGGCCACCCTGGGACTCATGGCCTCTCTCGTGCTGGCCACCACGACCGAGCCCCGGGACGTCGTGGCAGGTCTCGAGCGGCTCCGCCTGCCCCACCAGCTCGTCCAGATCATGGGCTTCATGGTGCGGTACCTCGAGGTCGTGACCGGCGAGCTGCACCGCATGCGGGTGGCCCGCGACTCGCGAGGTTTCCGGTCCCGTTCGCTCGGCGCGTGGCCGGTGCTGGCCTCCACGGCCGGTGCCCTGTTCATCCGGTCCTACGAGCGCGGCGAGCGGATCCACCTGGCCATGCTGGCGCGCGGCTACTCGGGCCGTATGCCGGCGACGCACCGACTCACCGCCACCGCCGCGCAGTGGCGGCAGGCCGGCATACTGCCGGCGGCTGCCCTGGCCACCCTCCTGGCCGCGGTGGCGGTGTGAGCACCCCCGTTCTGGACGTGCGCGGCCTGGCGTACGCGTACCCGGACGGCCACCAGGCGCTGTTCGGTGTCGATCTCCATGTGCACCAGGGCGAACGCGTCGCGCTGCTCGGCCCGAACGGCGCGGGCAAGACGACGCTCGTGCTGCACCTCAACGGCATCCTCACCGCCGGCGCCGGGTCCGTCACGGTGTCGGGCCTGCCGGTGAGCCGCGAGAACCTCATGGAGATCCGGCGCCGGGTCGGCGTGGTGTTCCAGGACCCCGACGACCAGCTGTTCATGCCGTCGGTGCGCGAGGACGTCGCGTTCGGCCCGGCCAACCTCGGGATCCGCGGCCACGCCCTCGAGTCACGGGTCGTCGACGCGCTCGACCGGGTCGGGATGGTCGACTTCATCGACCGCCCGCCTCACCACCTCTCCTTCGGCCAGCGCCGGCGCGTGGCCGTGGCGACCGTCCTCGCCATGGCGCCCGAGGTCCTCGTCCTCGACGAGCCGTCCTCGAACCTCGACCCGGCGTCGCGGCGCGAGCTCGCGGACATCCTCCGCTCGCTCGATGTCACGGTGCTGATGGTCACCCACGACCTCCCCTACGCCTACGAGCTGTGCCCGCGCTCGGTCGTGCTCTCCGACGGTGCGGTCGTCGCCGACGGCAGCACGCGGGACGTCCTCACCGACGACGAGCTGATGAGGGCACACCGCCTCGAGCTGCCGTTCGGGTTCGATCCCCGGTCGATCCCGGCGCCCTGACCGCCGAACCGCTACCCCCGTCTCGTCGCCGTTCGGGGTATTCGCGAGTGCTGTAGCGCTCGTGGATACCCCGAACGGGCTAACGCGGCAGCCACACGGGCTCGTCGGCGCCCCAGCGCCGACCCACCCAGGCGAAGCGCTGCGGGCCGTCGTCGATGCGGAACGCCGGTCGCGGCTGCACCACGACCCCGCTGTCCGTGGCGGTCTCGACCACCCAGGCGGACGGGTCGCCCAGCGGCGTGGCACGCCCGTCCAGGGCGTCGGTCCGCAGCAGCCAGTGGGCGGTGCGCGCGAGGTGGGCCTCGACGCGCCAGGTGCCACCCGTCTCGCCCCGCCGGCGGAGCGCGGTGAGAACCCCCGCGGCGAGCAGGTAGCCGGTCGCGTGGTCCAGCGCCTGCGCGGGAAGCGCGCCCGGCTCCTCCCCGTCGGGCGACTCGAGCCGGGCGATGCCGGTCGCGGCCTGCACGATGCTGTCGAATCCCCGGCGGCCGCCCCACGGCCCGCTCGGCGTCCAGGCGCTGAGGGAGGCGTGGACCAGCGAGGGATGGCGGGAGGCCAGCAGCTCCGGCTCCAGGCCGAAGTGGGTGAGCGCACCCGGGCGGTAGCCGGTGAGCAGGGCGTCCGCCGTCTCGAGCAGGCCGTGCAGGGTGTCGCGGGCGTGAGGATCGTGCAGGTCGAGCAGGGTGGAGCGCTTGCCGGCGCCCGTGTCGACGTGCTGCGCCTCGATCTCGGGCAGCTCGGGCGGGTCGACGCGCAGGACGTCGCAGCCGAGGTAGGCGAGCGTGCGGGAGGCGACGGGGCCGGCGACCACCCGGGTGAGGTCCAGCACCCGGGGTCGGCGCGGCAACGGGACCGTCGGGGCGTCGGCCACCGCGTCGACGGCGAGCAGAGGGTGACCCTGCACGGCATGGGCCTGCTGGCCCGCGAACCACTCGTGGTGGTCGCGCACGCGGACCGCGATGCCGCCGGCCGAGGTGAGGAGGTCCTCCACCTCCTGGGCGGTCAGCTGGGCGATCGCCGCCGCCGCGACGTCACGACGGGCCCCCTCGGGCAGGTGGAGCGCGTGCAGCAGGCGCTCACGGTGGTGCGGGTAGTTCGCATGGGTGCGCACCCAGCCGTCACTCGCCCGGAAGAACCCGGAGAGCGGCGCGAACGACTCGGGCGTGCGCCCGTCGATGGTCTGCAGCCGGTCGCTGCGAAAGGCGGCCGCGACCTGGAGCGGGTCGACGAGCACCCGCTCACCGCCCGTTGCCGCCAGCCCCGCCAGCGCAGCGGCTGCGACCGACCCGCAGGCAAGGGTGTTGGCCGGCAGGTTCGACGGGAGGGCGTTCCCGCCCGCCAGCGCCACCCGGTCCGCGGCGAAGCGCTCGTCGAGGCCGAGCGCCGGGAGCACCTCCCTGAGCAGGTGGTTCACCCTGCTGATGCTAGGGCCCCGCCGAGCGCCCCGGAGGACCGACGACGGGCAACGCCGGGACCTACGGCGATCGGCGTATTTTCGCGAGGACCCGATCCGTTGGCACGGGAGCGGTGGGAGCATGAGCCCACCCTGCGGCGGGGGCCGCGGTGCAAGGGGGAGCAATGGGACACCGCAGAACACGACTGGGCGCCGCCGTGATCGGCGCCGGCGCGATGACGACCCTCGCGGCCGCGACGGCCACCGCGACGACCACCGCGACCACGACAGCGACGACCACAGCGACCACGGTCGCCCACTGGCAGATGGACGAGCCGCCCGGGGCGGCCACCATGGCGGACTCCTCCGGCCACGGCCACGACGGCGCCATCTCCGGGGTGACTCTCGGGCTGGCAGGGCGGTCCGACGGCGCCGGGGCCTACCACTTCGACGGCGGCTCGATGGTGCGTGTCCCCCACCACGCAGAGCTCAACCCGGGCACGGCGCCGATCACGATCAGCGCCTGGGTCCGCGTCCCGGCGGACCTCCGGAAGGGCGACTACAACGTGATCCAGAAGGGCACGGCGACTGCGAGCGGTGGCGCCTACAAGCTGGAGGTCTTCGCCAAGGTCGGCAGGAAGTTCGGGTTCCCGGCGTGTGCCTTCAACGGCCCCACGAAGGCGAAGAACCGGGTCTACGGCCCGGTCACGATCGCCGACGGCCAGTGGCACCACGTCGAGTGCCACCTCACCGCCACCCAGGCGTATGCCGTGGTGGACGGCAGGAGCGGGCCGGTGGCGAAGCGGGTCGTTCCCTCCATCGCCAACTCCACGGACCTCACCATCGGCGGCAAGCCCACGGACGTCCACCACTTCATCGGTGACCTCGACGAGGTCAGCGTCTCGATCGGGTAGCGCGGGGCCCACTCGCCCCGGCGCTCGCGCCGGCCCCGTGGAGTGCGCAAGGCGGGACTCGAACCCGCACACCCGAAGGCACCAGGACCTAAACCTGGCGCGTCTGCCAATTCCGCCACTTGCGCGCGGCGCCCACTGTAGTGGGGCGGCAGACGTCGCCGAGGTCGGGCGGCCGCGGGACCGCCCCCTCCACCGCCGTGTCCGGGGTCGGCCCTAGGCTGAAACGCATGCCCGCACACGCACTCGGCGCCCACGTCGACCAGGCCGACCCCGTCAGCGCCGCCATCGACCGCGGGGCCACGCTGGCCCAGTTCTTCCTCGGCGACCCCCAGGGCTACAAGGGCCCGGAGTGGGAGTACCCCGGTGGCCCGACGGCACTGCGAGCGGCCGCCGAGGACGCCGGCATCGACCTGTACGTGCACGCCCCCTACCTCGTCAATGTCGCGACGACCAACAACCGGATCCGCATCCCCAGCCGCAAGCTGCTCCAGCAGCACGTCGACGCGGCCGCGTCGATCGGGGCCAAGGGGCTCATCGTGCACGGCGGCCACGTCAACAAGGCCGACGACCCGGAGAAGGGCTTCGACAACTGGCGCAAGGCCGTGGCGGCGACCGACCTCAAGGTCCCGGTCCTGATCGAGAACACCGCGGGCGGCGACAACGCCATGGCGCGCCAGCTCGACCGCATCGGACGGCTCTGGGAGGCCATCTCGGCCGCCGAGGGCTTCGAGAACGTCGGCTTCTGCCTCGACACGTGCCACGCCCATGCCGGCGGGAACGACCTCACCACGATCGTCGAGAGGGTCCGGGCCGTCACCGGGCGCATCGACCTGGTCCACTGCAACGACAGCCGCGACGAGTTCGACTCCGGCGCCGACCGGCACACCAACCTCGGGTCGGGCCTGATCGACCCCGACGAGCTCGCCGAGGTGGTGCGCGCCGCCGACGCGCCGGTCGTGGTGGAGACCCCCGGTGGCCTCGAGGGGCAGAGGGCCGACCTGGACTGGCTGCGCGGGCGCCTCGGCTAGCCCCGGCCCGGGAGGGCAGGGGACGGGCCGCGCAGGGTGGAGCGGAGGGGCCCGGGCCGGGGAGGAGAGCGCGGGCGGTCAGCCCAGCAGCTCGCGCAGGTGCGGCACCATCGCCCGAAACGCCCTGCCCCGGTGGGAGATCGCGTTCTTCTCCTCCGGGGTCAGCTCGGCGGAGTGCCTGGTGTCGCCCTCGACCACCAGGATCGGGTCGTAGCCGAAACCGTTGGTGCCCTTGGGCTCGCGCGCCAGCCGGCCCGGCATACGCCCCTCGGTCGCCCGGACGGTGCCCTCCGGAAGGGCGAGCACGGCCGAGCAGACGAAGGCAGCCCCACGGTGCTCGTCCTTGACGTCGGCGAGCTGGTCGAGCAGCAGCTCGAGGTTGGCGCGGTCGTTGCCGTGGCTGCCCGCCCAGCGGGCACTGAAGATGCCGGGCGCGCCCCCGAGCACGTCGACCGCCAGGCCCGAGTCGTCGGCCAGGGCCGGCAGCCCGGTCGCCTCGGCGAGCGCGACCGCCTTGAGCCGGGCGTTCTCCTCGAAGGTGACGCCGTCCTCGACGACCTCTGGCGCGTCGGGGAACTCCCCTGCCCCGACGATCTCCAGGCCGAGCTCGTCGCACACGTCGGCGAGGATGTGGCGCAGCTCGGTGACCTTGTGGGCGTTACGCGTGGCGAGGACGACCTTCCTCACCGCTGGCGCTCCCGTGGCGTGCCGGCGAGGGCGGCCTGCTGCAGGGCGGTGAGGTCGGCGCACCCCTTGGCCGCGAGGTCCAGCAACGAGTTGAGCAGGTCGCGGTCGAAGGGCTTGCCCTCCGCCGTGCCCTGCACCTCGACGTACTCGCCGGCGCCCGTCATCACGACGTTCATGTCGGTGCCGGCGCCGACGTCCTCCGGGTAGTCGAGGTCGAGCACCGGCTCCCCCCCGATGATCCCCACCGACACGGCGGCCACCGACCCGGTCAGCGGCTGGGCGCTGGCGGGCAGCAGGCCTCGTGCATGGGCGTCCTCGATGGCGTCCGCGAGCGCGACGTAGGCACCCGTGATCGCGGCCGTGCGGGTGCCGCCGTCGGCCTGGAGGACGTCGCAGTCGAGGACGATGGTGTTCTCGCCGAGGACCTTGGTGTCGATGACGGCGCGCAGGCTCCTGCCGATGAGGCGCGAGATCTCGTGGGTGCGCCCACCGACCCGGCCCTTGCGGGACTCGCGGTCGCTGCGGGTGTTCGTCGAGCGCGGGAGCATCTCGTACTCCGCGGTGACCCAGCCGGTGCCCTGGCCCTTCAGCCAGCGCGGCACCCCGGCCGTGAAGGACGCCGCGCACAGCACGCGGGTCCGGCCGAACTCCACGAGCACGCTGCCCTCGGCGTGGTCGAGCCAGTTGCGCGTGATCCGCACGTCGCGGAGCTGGTCGGGGGTACGGCCGTCGTGACGAGTCATGCCGGCAAGGCTAGCGACCCCCGGTGACGGTCCTGCCCCGCCCTCGGCCGAGGCTCAGAGCGCGGGGCCCCCAGCCGGGCCGGCTCGGTCTCGGCGATCGGGTCGCCGGGGCACGGCGGCGGCCGCGGGCACCGGGCCCTCAGGCGTCGGCGTGCTCAGGCGGCCACACGACCACGAACCGCTCGAAGACCGCTTCCATCGTCTCGGAGAAGTCCAGCCCCATGCGGGCGCAGGAACGCTGCCAGTAGCCGCTGTGGGCGTCCAGCCACCACTCGCGGGTGCGTTCGCCCTCACCCTCGTCGTACGCGAAGGCCTCGTCGACACTGCTGACCGGGCCGATGCGCAGCTCGACCGAGCGCATCACCAGCCGGGGGCGGCCGGAGCCGTCGCAGCAGATCCAGTGCGAGCCGATGCGCGGCAGCTCCTCGTCGCCGTCGGCGAACTCCGCGACCAGGGCGGCGGTCGCCCGCTTCGGCCCGCTGATGACGGCCTCGAGCAGCTCGTCGGCCATCTCCGGTGAGTCCCCGAAGTACTCCGCTGGCGGTGACTCGATGTCGTGGTGGCGGTCGGGGTGGGCCCTGCAGTACTCCTCCCACATGGCCTCGGCCGCCGCCTCGTCGATGGTGATCACCTCGCCAGCGTAGGGCGGGGGTCCCCTCCGCGAGGTCTAGATGGGGTACGTCGCGTCGGGCTCGGCGAGCTCCACCTCGCCCGGCCAGACCGCTGCGGCCTGCGCGCGGCACACCTCGGGGTCGTTCCACGCGGGGATGTGGGTGAGCATGAGCCGGCGCACTCCCCCGGCGTCCAGGGCGGCCCGGGCAGCCCGGCTGCCGGAGAGGTGGATGTCGGGAGCGGCATCACGGCCGTCGACGAAGGCGGCGTCGGCGAGCACGAGGTCGGAGCCCGTGAAGAGCGGCGACAGGGCAGGGCAGGCGTCGGTGTCGCCGCTGTAGGCCAGGACCCGGCCCGCGGCCTCGACGCGGAAGCCGTACGCCTCGACCGGGTGGTTGACCCGGAACGGCGTCACGGTGAAGGGGCCGAGCGCGAGCGGCTGCTTCTCGACGAGGGTCGAGAACGCGAGCTCGCGCGACATCCCGCCGTCGTCGAGGCCGTGGTACGCGAGCGCGAGCCGCTCCTCCGCCCCTGTCGGCGCGAAGACCGGCAGCGGGCTGGGCAGGGCGCCCTCCGGGCGGTACTTCCGGGTGACGTACAGCCCGAGGAGGTCGACGCAGTGGTCGGGGTGAAGGTGGGTGACCAGCACGGCGTCGAGGTCCGCGGGGTCGAGGTGGCGCTGCAGGGCCCCCAGGGCACCACTGCCGAGGTCGAGCAGCAGGTTGTAGTCGCGGCCGTCGTGCTCGGCCCGCACCAGGTAGGACGAGGCGGGAGAGTCCGGCCCGGCGAAGGACCCGGAGCACCCGACGATGGTGAGCCTCATCGAGCGCCCCCCTCGCCGGCCACCGCCACCGGCCTGCCCGAGTCGACGGCCGCCGGGCGGGCGGTGACGGCCTCCGGGCCGAGGAAGCGGCGGGCGAGCCGCGCGAACTCGTCGGGGTCACCCGTGGTGAGCCACTCGTGCTCGGGCTCCGGCAGGTGGTCGGGGCGCAGCGCCCCGAGGTCGGCGAGGAGCCGGAAGACGTCCTTGGCGGTCTCCTCGGCGCTGGAGACGAGGGTGACCCCGTCGCCCATGACGTAGGAGATCACGCCGGTGAGCAGGGGGTAGTGCGTGCAGCCGAGGATGAGGGTGTCGACGCCTCGCTCCTGCACCGGGGAGAGGTACTCGCGGGCCACGCCGAGCAGCTCCGGGCCGCTCGTCGTGCCGGCCTCGACGAACTCGACGAACCGCGGACAGGGCTGCGAGCTCACCTGCACCTGGGGGGCGGCGGCGAAGGCGTCGGTGTACGCGCCCGACTGGTGGGTGCCTCGCGTCGAGATCACGCCGACCCGGTCGTTGCGCGTGGCCGCGGCGGCACGCCGGACGGCGGGGCGGATGACCTCGATGACGGGCACGTCGTAGCGCTCACGGGCGTCGTGGAGGACGGCGGCGCTGGCGGTGTTGCAGGCGATGACCAGCGCCTTGACGCCGCGGTCGACGAGCCGGTCGAGGCACTCGAGCGCGAACTCGCGCGTCTGCGCGATGGGGCGCGGGCCGTAGGGCTGGCGGGCGGTGTCGGCGAGGTAGACGACCGGCTCGTGGGGCAGCTGGTCGAGAACGGCCCGGGCGACGGTCAGCCCGCCGTAGCCCGAGTCGAAGATCCCGATAGGTGCGTCAGCCACCCGTTCAGCGTATGGGCGGGGACCGTCAGAGCCCGCACCGACGGCGCGTCACGTCCGTCACAGCGTGTCGGCCACCGCTCGCCTCTGGTGTGCGCAGCCGGTGGGCTGCCGCTACGGCGCGAGGGCGTGCGCGAGGGTCTCCTGGAGCCAGGTGAGGAAGTCGTAGACGGCCAGGGCGTAGACAGCCGGGTCGTCGTCCTCCAGACCGGACACCTGCTCCTCGAGCACCTCGAGGTCGTCGTCCTCGCGCAGCCCGAGTCGCTCGCCGAGCACGAGCCGGACATCGGTCAGCGCCACGACCATCGCCACGGCCTCGTCGTGGGCAAGCTCCACGCGCTGCTCGTCGACCGAGGCCAGCGCCGCGATCGCCGCCGACAGGTTGGCGGCCTTGCGCGAGCGCAGGCCCTGCTCGGTGAGGCGGCGGAACTCCGCGGCGATCTGCTCGTCCTCGCGGTGCGCCCTGGGCAGCAGCCGCTCGAGCGCCGGGTCACGCTCCTCCGGGCGGGCGTCCGAGGACGGCGCGCTCGGCAGCTGGTCCTCGGCCGAGACCGAGACACCCCAGCCCGACCCGCCGAGCCCCGCCACGATCTGGTCGAAGGCGTCACCGCCCTCCCCCGGGGCGGGCAACGGTGTGTCCGGGGCGACCAGCTCGCGCACCTGCTCCATGAGCCCGACGACCAGCCCGCGCTCGACCGGGTCGAGCTTGGCGACGTACCGCGCACCCTTGCGCTTGAAACCCCGCGCCACTCAGACGTCCTTCTGGAAGGTGGCCCACAGGCCGTAGCCCTGCAGCGCCTCGGTGTCGGTCTCCATCTTCTCGCGCGTGCCGGTGGAGACGACGGCCCTGCCCTTGACGTGGACGTCCATCATCAGCTTCTCGGCCCTGCTCCTGGAGTAGCCGAAGTAGGTCTGGAACACGAAGGTGACATAGGACATCAGGTTCACCGGGTCGTTCCACACCAGGGTGATCCACGGGACGTCCAGCTCGCCCTCCTCCTGGCGGGAGCGGCTCTCCTGCTCTACGGGCGCGATCGACACGACCCCACAATAGGCTGCCCGCGTGACTGCTACGGCACCCCGCACCGCCCTGCTCACCGACCACTACGAGCTGACCATGGTCGAGGCCGCCCTGCGCAGCGGAGCGGCCTCCCGACGGTGCGTGTTCGAGGTCTTCGCGCGCCGTCTCCCCGAGGGCCGACGCTATGGCGTGGTCGCCGGGACCGGCCGGCTCGTCGAGGCGGTCGAGCGCTTCCGCTTCGGCGACGCCGAGATCGCCTTCCTCCGTGACACCGGTGTCGTGGACGAGCCGACCCTCGAGTTCCTCGCCGGCTACCGCTTCACCGGCGAGATCTGGGGGTATGCCGAGGGCGAGTGCTACTTCCCCGGCTCGCCGGTGCTCGTGGTCGAGGCCGACTTCGCCCAGGCCGTCGTCCTGGAGACCCTCGTCCTGAGCATCCTCAACCACGACAGCGCGGTCGCGAGCGCCGCCTCGCGGATGACCTCGGCAGCGGGCGACCGCCCGTGCATCGAGATGGGCTCGCGGCGCACCCACGAGGAGGCCGCGGTCGCGAGCGCCCGCGCGGCATACATCGCGGGGTTTGCCACCACCTCCAACCTGGAGGCGGGCCGACGGTTCGGCGTGCCCACCGCGGGCACCGCGGCCCACGCCTTCACCCTGCTGCACGACGACGAGCGCGAGGCCTTCGCGGCGCAGATCTCCTCGCTCGGCAAGGGGACCACGCTCCTCGTCGACACCTACGACGTCCCCAGGGCGGTCGAGCTGGCGGTCGAGCTGGCCGGGCCCGAGCTCGGTGCGGTGCGGCTCGACTCCGGGGACCTCCTCGAGCAGGCCCGCGAGGTGCGCGAGCAGCTCGACCGCCTCGGCGCGACCGGTACCAAGATCGTCGTCACGTCCGACCTCGACGAGTACGCCATCGCAGCGCTCGCTGCCGGCCCGGTCGACCGGTACGGCGTGGGAACGTCACTGGTGACGGGGTCGGGCGCGCCCACGGCGGGGATGGTCTACAAGCTGGTCGCCCGCACCGACGACAGCGGCGAGCTGGTCGGCGTCGCCAAGAAGAGCAAGGACAAGCAGTCGGTGGCCGGGCGCAAGTACGCCCTGCGCCGCCGCAACGGCAGGGGGGTCGCCGAGGCCGAGCTCATCGGGATCGGCGAGGCACCCGTCGACGACGGCGACGACCGCGCCCTGCTGGTGCCGCTCATGGCCGGGGGCGAGGTGGTCGACCGCGCCGCACTCGCCCTGGACGTGGCTCGCGCACGCCACGCCGCGTCCCGCGCGGAGCTCCCCGCCGCAGCGCATCGGCTGCAGCGGGGAGAGCCCGCCATCCCCACCGTCTTCGAGGCGCCCAGCCCTGGGGACGCGGGCCGCTCACCGACTAGCGTTGCGCCATGACCCGGGCACCCCGAGCACTGATCATCGTCGACGTCCAGAACGACTTCTGCGAGGGCGGCTCCCTGGCCGTGGCGGGAGGGGCCGAGGTCGCGCGCAGGATCAGCGAGCACGTCGTGGCCCACGGCGGTGAGTATGCCGCGATCGTCGCCACCGCGGACTGGCACGACGACCCGGGTGCCCACTTCAGCGACACCCCCGACTTCGTGCTCTCGTGGCCGCCGCACTGCCGGGTCGGCAGCGACGGCGCGCTGTTCCACCCCAACGCGGAACGGGCGTTCGAGGAGGTCGAGGCGATCTTCCGCAAGGGCCACCACTCGGCCGCCTACAGCGGGTTCGAGGGCGTCACGGTCGAGGCGGACCACCGGGTGCCGCTCGCGGACTGGCTGCGGGACCGTGCCATCGAGGAGGTCGACGTCGTCGGGATCGCCACGGACTACTGCGTGCGGGCCACCGCCCTCGACGCCGCCGAGGAGGGGTTCGAGACCCGTGTCCTCGTGGACCTGACCGCCGGCGTCGCGCCGGAGACGACCCGGCAGGCCCTCGCCGACTTCGCCGATGCCGGGGTGGCCGTGGCCTGACCGGCTGGCGGTGGCCTGACCGGCTGGCGGTGGCCTGACCGGCTGGCCGTGGCCCGACCGGCTGGCCGTGGCCCGGCCCGCCGGTCCACACAGGGCGAGACCCCGGCTGATGCGACATCGTCGGGGTCTCGTCGTCCGGTGTGACGGCTTCCGGGCTACCGGTGGTGGTGCTTGTGGTCCCCTCACCCTCGTCGGGGGTGGGGTCCCGCGGGTTGCTGCCCTGCGGGTGGGACCACGGTTGGCCTTCCCGGGCCGCTTCCGTTGCCGGTTGCGGTAGGTCCTTTATCCACCCGTCGGGGACCCGCGAGACAGGGACCAAGGTCCCGAGGTCGGGCCCTGTCCCCGGCCGGGTCACGCACCCGTTCTCACAGCGTGTGTGTCGCCGGTGTGCGGGCCACGTTACGGACGTTTAACGGTGGCCGACCGGACTCGAAACACGCGCTTGCCACTCTCCTCGGGTACCGCCCAGACCTCCCCGCCCTGGGCCCACCCGAGAAGGAGCCCCGATGTCCGCTCCCGCCAGCGAGTCACTGACCTCGCAGCAGGCATCCACCCAGCACGCCCCTCCCCGCACCTCCGCCCCCGTCCACCGGTCCGGTCGCTGGATCGACCACTGGGACCCGGAGGACACCGGGTTCTGGCGTGACGGCGGCCGCTCGATCGCCCGCCGCAACCTCGCCTTGTCGATCTACGCCGAGTTCCTCGGCTTCTGCGTGTGGGCCCTGTGGAGCGTGGTCGTGCCGCAGCTGCCGGCCGCCGGTTTCAGCCTGACCCTCGACCAGCAGTTCTGGCTGATCGCGCTGCCCAGCCTGGTCGGCGCCACGATCCGCATCCCGTACACCTTCGCGGTCCCCGTGTTCGGCGGCCGCAACTGGACCATCATCTCCGCGCTCCTGCTGCTCCTGCCCGCTGCGGCCCTCGCCTGGGTGGTCACGCAGCCCGACACGTCCTTCGGGGTGCTGCTCGCGTGCGCCGCCCTCGCCGGCTTCGGCGGCGGCAACTTCGCCTCGTCGATGACGAACATCTCCTTCTTCTTCCCCGAGGCCGAGAAGGGCAAGGCGCTGGGCCTCAACGCTGCCGGCGGCAACCTCGGCACCGGGATCGTCCAGATGGTGGTCCCCGCCATCGTCGCTGTGGGCGCCGGCATCCACCTCGAGCGCGCCGGCCTGGTCTTCATCCCGCTGGCCCTGCTCGCGGCCGTGCTCGCGTGGCGCGGGATGGACAACCTCTCGGGCGCCAAGGCCGACTACCGGGCCTTCGCCAACGCGACCCGCAACCGGCACACGTGGATCATCTCGTTCCTCTACATCGGGACGTTCGGCTCCTTCATCGGGTACTCCGGGGCCTTCCCCACCCTGCTGAAGACGCAGTTCCCCGAGGCACCCGTCACCCTGGCGTTCATCGGCGCCCTCGTCGGCGCCCTCACCCGACCGCTCGGCGGCATCGTCTCCGACCGGCTCGGGGGCGCCCGCATCACCATCGCCTCCTTCGGTCTGCTGACACTCGGCGCGCTGGGCGCGATCGTCGCCCTGCGGCAGCACAGCTTCGCGTTGTTCTTCGGCTCGTTCATGGTGCTCTTCACCGGCGCGGGCATCGGCAACGGCGCGACGTACCGGATGATCCCGGCCGTCTTCCGCGCCGGCATCACGGACCCGGGCCGCCTCTCGGTCGCCCGCAAGGCGGCGGCCGGGTGCATCGGCATCGCCGGAGCGGTCGGCGCGTACGGCGGGTTCTTCATCCCGCGCGGGTTCGCGATGGCCAAGGAGTCGTTCGGCTCGCTGGTCCCGGCGCTGTGGGTCTTCATCGCCGCCTACGTGCTCATGGCCGTCACCACGTACGTCGTCTACCAGCGCAAGGGCTCCGCCCTGGCCGCGGAGACCATCTGAGGACCCGATGACGACCGCCACGCACTGCCCGTACTGCGCCCTGCAGTGCGCCCAGGCGCTGACCCCCGCCAACGCGGGGGTCAGCATCACGGGGCGTGACTTCCCGACCAACCGCGGCGGCCTGTGCCAGAAGGGCTGGACATCGGGGTCCCTGCTCGGGGCGACCGACCGCCTCACCGCCCCGCTCCTGCGGGACTCCAGCGGTGACCTGCAGCCCGTGTCGTGGGAGGAGGCGCTCGACCACGTCGCCGGGCGCCTCGCCGGGATACGCCGAGAGCACGGTGCCGACAGCGTGGCAGTGTTCGGCGGCGGCGGGCTGACCAACGAGAAGGCCTACCAGCTGGGCAAGTTCGCACGGATCGCGCTGGGCACCGCCAACATCGACTACAACGGCCGGTTCTGCATGTCGAGCGCGGCGGCAGCGGCGAACCGCTCGCTGGGTGTCGACCGCGGGCTTCCCTTCCCCGTGACCGACCTGGGCACCGCCGACACGGTGCTGTTGCTCGGCAGCAACGTCGCCGAGACCATGCCGCCGTTCGTGCAGCACCTCGCCGGGGCCCGCGCCCGGGGCGGGCTCGTGGTCGTCGACCCGCGCCGGAGCGCCACGGCCGAGCTCACCGCCGACGGCCAGGGCCGTCACGTCCAGCCCGTGCCGGGGACCGACCTCGTCGTCCTTCTCGCGCTGCTCCACGTCGTGCTCGCCGAGGGACTGGCCGACACGACCTACCTCGCCGAGCGCACCACGGGCCTGGACGGCGTGGCCCGCTCGGTTGCCGCCTGGTGGCCCGAGCGCGCCGAGCGAGAGTGCGGCGTCCCCGCCACCGTCCTGCGCGAGACCGCCCGACACCTCGCCGCGGCGAGCCCGTCGCGGGGTGGGGCCGGGGCCTTCGTCCTCACCGGCCGCGGTGTGGAGCAGTCGAGCCAGGGCACGGCCACCGTCACCGCCGCCATCAACCTCGCGCTCGCCCTCGGCCTGCCCGGGCGCCTCGGCAGCGGGTACGGCGCCCTCACCGGGCAGGGCAACGGGCAGGGCGGCCGGGAGCACGGGCAGAAGGCCGACCAGCTGCCCGGGTACCGGATGATCGACGACCCCGACGCACGCGAGCACGTGGCCGCGGTGTGGGGAGTCCGCCCCGACGACCTGCCCGGCAAGGGCAAGCCGGCGGTGGAGCTGCTCGACTCCCTCGGCAGGAGCGACGGCGCGCGGGCACTCCTGGTGCACGGTTCGAACCTCGTGGTCAGCGCCCCCCATGCGGCGAAGGTGGCCGAACGGCTGCGCTCCCTCGACCTGCTCGTCGTCTGCGACGTCGTCCCGTCCGAGACCGCGCTGCTCGCCGACGTGGTCCTGCCGGTCACGCAGTGGGCCGAGGAGGAGGGGACCATGACCTCGCTCGAGGGCCGGGTCATCCGGCGGCGCAAGGCGGTCGACCCGCCGGAGGGTGTGCGCTCCGAGCTGTGGGTCTGGGCCGAGCTGGCGCGCCGGCTGGGCTCCCCCGGCGTGTTCGACACGGACGCGTCCGCCGTCTTCGACGAGCTGGGACAGGCCAGCGCCGGCGGGCGGGCGGACTACAGCGGGATCAGCCACGCCCGGCTCGACGCCGGGGAGGCGCTGCACTGGCCGTGCCCGGCCACCCCGCCCGGCGAGACCCCTCATCCCGGCACACCACGCCTGTTCCTCGACCGGTTCGCCACCACCGACGGGCGAGCCCGCCTCGTCCCCGTCGACCACCACGGTCCGCGGGACGACGTCGGTCCGGGTGCGCCGGTCCACCTGGTGACCGGGAGAGTGCTGCAGCACTACCAGTCGGGGGCGCAGACCCGGCGGGTCCCCGAGCTCGCCGATGCAGTGCCGGAGCCCTTCGTCGAGATCCACCCCCTTCTCGCCACGCGGCTCGGCGTCGAGGACGGCCGACCCGTCGTGCTGAGCGGACGTCGCGGTCGCGTGGCCGCAGTGGCCCGGGTGACGACCGCGACGCGGCCGGACACCGTGTTCATGCCCTTCCACTGGCCCGGCGTCGGCAGCGTCAACCGGATCACCAACGACGCCACGGACCCGATCTCGGGGATGCCCGAGTTCAAGGTCTGCGCTGTGGACGTGCAGGCGGCAGACGTCCTGCCGCCGCCGAGCGCCCTGGAGGGCGCCGGCCCCGCCTCCCAGAACGGAGTGAGCCCATGACCCGAGTGGTCGTCATCGGCAACGGCATGGTCGGGTCCCGGTTCGTCGAGGACCTCCTCGCCGCCGACCACGCCAGCCGGTTCACCGTGACCGTGCTCGGCGCCGAGCACTGCGAGCCGTACAACCGCGTCCTCCTCAGCGAGGTCGTCGCCGGGCGCTACGACCTCGCCTCCCTCACGCTCCCGACGCCGGACGACCCACGGCTGCGCGTCCGCCGGGGAGCGGCCGCAACCGTCATCGACCGCGAGGACCGCGTCGTGCTCACCGACGACGGGTCGCGGCACCGCTACGACCTGCTGGTGATCGCGACCGGGGCCTCGGCACGGATCCCACCGCTGAAGGGGCTGACCGGGGACCCCGAGGACCCCCACGCGCTCCCGCGCGGGGTGCATGCCCTCCGCAGCATCGACGACGCCCGCGAGATCGTCGCGGCGACCCTGAACGCCAGGCGCGCGGTCGTGCTCGGGGCAGGGGTGCTCGGCCTGGAGGCGGCCTGCGGCCTGGCCGCGCGCGGGGTGCAGGTCACGGTCGTCCACCCCGCGCCGGCCCTCATGGAGCGCCAGCTCGACGGCGACGCCAGCCGGGTCGTTGAGGCTGCGATGGGGACCCTCGGCATCGACCACCGCGTGGGCGTCGGCGCGGACGAGGCGATCCTGGAGGACGGCGCCCTGCGCGGGCTGCGGCTGTCGAGCGGCGAGGCTGTCGCCGCGGACCTGCTGGTCGTGGCGACCGGCACCACGGCCAACACCACCCTGGCCCGCGACGCCGGGCTGGGCACCGACCGCGGCATCGTCGTCACCGACGGGCTCGCCAGCGTCGACGACCGGCGCGTGTTCGCCATCGGCGACTGCGCCCAGCCGCCGGAGGGTGGCACCGGGCTGGTGGCCCAGGGCTGGGAGCAGTCCCGCCGGCTGGCCGCCGCTCTGGCGGCGGGCGCGTCGACAGGCGCCGATGCGGGCCAGGCGGCATCCGTGCTGCCGCCACCCGCGCCGGCGCCCGCGTCCGGCAGCGACGTGGTGCGCCTGAAGTCCCGGGGCATCGACGTCGTCACCATGGGGGTCTGCGGCTCGCAGCGCCCCGACAACCCGGCGCAGCGCCAGCTCCGGCTCAGCGACCCGCACGCCGGCCGCCACGTCGAGATCGTGGTGTCCGAGGGGGTGCTCGTCGGCGCCACCTGTGTCGGGGCCGGCGACGTGGCCGTCGACCTGGTCGCGGCGTACACCCGGCGGACCCCGCTGCCGGCCGACCCGGCACACCTGCTGCTGCCGGCGCTCGCCGGCGCCGCCCCGGCGGCATCGCCCACCCCCGACCAGCTCCCCGACACCGCCACCGTCTGCCGGTGCAACGGCGTCTCCAAGGGCGACATCGCCGCCCACTACGAGCTCGGCTGCACGGACGTCGACGCCATCGCCTCGGCCACCCGCGCGACCACCGGCTGCGGCGGCTGCGCCGAGGAGGTGTGCGGGCTGCTGTCCTGGCTCGAGCGGACCTCACCGCCACCGGACCCAGCAGGTGAGAACCGTTTTACGAGCGGGAAACACATGATGCACGGCACAGAAACGAGGGCTCTCTAGCGTCATGGACATGACCCAGCACCAGACCGGCACGCCCGCCCAGCAGGGCCCGCGCGAGCTCGTCGTCGTCGGCGGAGGCATGGTCGCCCGCCGGCTCGTCGACGCCCTCCGGTCGCGGGACGACGCGGGGCAGTGGGCCATCACCCTGCTCTGCGAGGAGCCGCGGGCGCCCTACGACCGGGTCGCCCTGACCTCCTACTTCACGGGCCGCGACCCGGAGGACCTCGCCCTCGGCGGGCAGGAGATCTGGGACGACCCGCTCGTCACCATCCGGCGCGGCGTGGCCGCGACCTCGGTCGACCGCGCGGCCAGGACGGTGGACACCTCCGACGGACGGACCCTCACCTACGACTCGCTGGTGCTGGCCACCGGCTCGTATGCCGCCGTGCCACCGGTGCCGGGCAAGGACCTCCGCGGCGCGTTCGTCTACCGCACCATCGACGACGTCGCGGACCTGCGCACCCATGTCGAGACCCTGCGCGGCGAGGTCGACCGCCCGCTGCGTGGCGCAGTCGTCGGTGGTGGGCTCCTCGGCCTCGAGGCCGCGGGTGCGCTGCGGGCCCTGGACGTCGAGTCGACGGTGGTCGAGTTCGCGCCCCGGCTGATGCCGCTGCAGGTCGACGAGGGCGGCGGCGAGGCCCTGCGCCGGTTGATCGAGGGTCTGGGCGTGAGCGTCCGGACGAACACGGCGACCTCGAAGATCGTCGGCCACCGTGGCCAGGTCGCGCGGATGGAGTTCGCCGAGGGGCCTGCTCTCGACGTCGACGTCGTGGTGTTCGCCGTGGGCGTCCGACCGCGCGACGAGCTCGCACGCGAGGCCGGCCTGGAGGTCGGCGAGCGTGGTGGCGTCGTGGTCGACGATGCCTGTCGGACGGCCGATCCCCACGTGTGGGCCGTGGGAGAGGTCGCCTGCATCCAGGGACGCTGCCTGGGCCTGGTGGCACCCGGCTACACCATGGCCGAGGTCGTGGCGGACCGGCTGCTCGGTGGCGAGGGCACCTTCCCCGGCGCGGACCTGTCGACCAAGCTCAAGCTGCTCGGCGTCGACGTCGCCAGCTTCGGCGACGCGTTCGCGCAGGAGCGCGGCTCCCTCGAGGTCGTCATCTCCGACCCGGTCGCCGGTGTCTACAAGAAGCTCGTGATGTCGGACGACGCGAAGACGCTGCGCGGCGGCATCCTCGTCGGCGACGCCGGCGCCTACGCGTCCCTGCGGCCCATGGTGGGCCGCGAGCTCGGCGGCGACCCCGCGGCATACCTGCTGCCCGAGGGTTCCGCGCCGGCGCCTGCGGGCGACCTTCCGGACGACGCGGCCGTCTGCTCGTGCAACAACGTCACGGCCGGGACGATCCGCTGCTCCGTCACCGAGGGCGGCTGCACCGACCTCGCGGGCGTCAAGGCGTGCACCAGGGCGGGCACCAGCTGCGGCTCCTGCCTCCCCCTGGTCAAGCGCCTGGTCACGACCGAGCTGGAGAAGTCCGGCGTCGAGGTCAGCAACGCGCTGTGCGAGCACTTCGACCTCTCCCGCGCCCAGCTGTTCGACGTGGTGCGGGTCCAGGGGCTCACCACGTTCAGCGAGATCGTGGCGCGCCACGGGCGCGGCCGGGGCTGCGACATCTGCAAGCCCGTGATCGGCTCGATCCTGGCCTCGCTCGGCACCGGTCACATCCTCGAGGGCGAGCGGGCGACCCTGCAGGACACCAACGACCACGTCATGGCGAACCTCCAGAAGGACGGCTCGTACTCGGTGGTGCCGCGGATCCCCGGCGGCGAGGTCACACCCGAGGGGCTGCTCGCGATCGGCCAGGTCGCCAAGGACTTCGGGCTCTACACGAAGATCACGGGCGGTCAGCGGATCGACCTCTTCGGGGCACGCATCGACCAGCTCCCGAAGATCTGGAAACGCCTGGTGGACGCCGGATTCGAGTCCGGCCACGCCTACGGCAAGTCGCTGCGCACGGTGAAGTCCTGCGTCGGGTCGACCTGGTGCCGCTACGGCGTGCAGGACTCGGTCGGTCTCGCGATCGCCCTGGAGCTGCGCTACCGCGGGCTGCGCAGCCCGCACAAGATCAAGCTGGGCGTGTCCGGGTGCGCGCGCGAGTGCGCCGAGGCCCGCGGCAAGGACGTCGGGGTCATCGCCACGGACAACGGCTGGAACCTCTACGTCGGGGGCAACGGCGGCTTCACCCCGCGGCACGCCCAGCTGCTGGCCGAGGACCTCGACACCGAGACGCTGGTCAGCGCCATCGACCGGTTCCTCGTGTACTACGTCCGCACGGCCGACCGGCTGCAGCGCACGGCGGCGTGGGTCGAGGAGTACGAGGGCGGGCTCGAGGCGATCCGCGCCGTCGTGCTCGACGACGCGCTCGGGATCTGCGACGACCTCGACGCCGCGATGGCTGCTCACGTCGACTCGTACGAGGACGAGTGGGCAGCGGCACTGGACGACCCCGAGAAGCTGCGCCGCTTCGAGTCCTTCGTCAACGCACCCGACCAGCCCGACGACTCGCTCGCCTACGTCGGCGAGCGCGGCCAGGCGAGGCCCGCCACCGCCGAGGAGAGGGACGGCGGCGCCGTGCTCATCGCAGGAACGACCCTGGAGGTCCGCCGATGACCATCGAGCTCACGAGCCCTGCCCTGGGTGCCGGCGCCGCTTCCGGCGGCACCCGCTGGGTGGAGGTGTGCAGCCTCACCGACCTGCCGCGGGAGCGGGGTGCCGCCGCGCTCGTCGAGGGCGTGCAGGTCGCGCTGTTCCGCACGCACGACGACCGGGTCTTCGCCCTCCAGCAGCACGACCCCTACTCCGGCGCCCACGTCCTGTCCCGCGGGATCGTCGGGAGCCGCGGCGACACCCCCACCGTGGCGTCGCCGATGTACAAGCAGGTGTTCGACCTTCGCACCGGCGCCTGCCTCGACCCGGTCGGGAAGGAACCCGTCGACCTGCTGAGCTACCCCGTGGAGGTCCGCGACGGTGTCGTGCTGGTCAGCCCCCGGCCTGCGCCCTTGGGCCCGGTGACATGACCCTGCTGATGGGCCTCGAGGTCGAGGGGCGCGACGTCCTGGTCGCCGGCGGCGGGCCGGTCGCCGCCCGTCGCGCCGCCGCGCTCGCCGGGCAGGGCGCCCGCGTGACCGTGGTCGCGCCCCAGCTGTGCGAGGACCTCGTCGACCTCGTCGCCGCGGCCCAGGCTCGCTGGGTCGACCGCGAGGTGCGGGAGGCGGACGTCGAGGGAGCATGGCTCGTGCACGCGGCCACCGACGACCCGCGCGTCAACGAGGAGGTGTGCCGCTGGGCCACCGAGCGTCGCACCTGGAGCGTGAACGCCGGAGGCGCCAGCGCGGGGACGGCGCGAACGCCAGCCACCACGTCCGCCGGAGGCCTCGCGGTGGGCGTGGTGTCGACCGGCTCGCCCGACCCCGGGCGGGCTGCCGCGGTGCGCGACCAGCTCGCCACGGTGCTGCACGAGGGGGCGCTCGACCTGCGGGCCCGACGGCGCCGCGCGGGGCCGGGCCGGGTCGTCCTGGTGGGCGGCGGGCCGGGAGCGGAGGACCTCATGACCGTGCGGGCGCGCCGCGCCCTCGCCGAGGCCGATGTCGTCGTGACCGACCGGCTCGGCCCCGTCACGGCGCTCGCCCGGCTCCCGGAGACGGTCGAGGTGATCGACGTCGGCAAGGCGCCCGGGCGGCACTCGGTCCCCCAGGACGAGATCAACCGCATCATCGTCGAGCAGGCGCAGCGCGGGCGAACCGTGGTGCGGCTCAAGGGCGGCGACCCGTTCCTCTTCGGCCGAGGCGGCGAGGAGGCCATCGCCTGCCGGGCCCACGGCATACCGGTGGAAGTGGTGCCGGGGGTGAGCAGCGCCATCGCGGCGCCGGCCGCTGCCGGGGTCCCGGTGACGCACCGCGGCACCTCGGCCTCCGTGCACATCACCCATGGCCATGGACCTCTCTCGCCCCAGGCCATCCACTGCGTGGTGCGCGGCAGCGCCACCCTCGTCCTCCTCATGGGCGTCTCGACGCTCGCGGAGCACGTCGCGCAGCTCCTGGCAGCGGGCGCGTCCGCCGACACCCCGGTCGCCATCGTCGAGCGGGCCACGCTGGAGTCCGAGCGGACGACCCGCGCCACGCTCGCCACGGTCGTCGGCGCGGCGCAGGAGGCTGCGGTCGAGGCGCCCGCGGTCATCGTCATCGGCGCCACGGCAGCCGAGGGGCTGCTCGAGGGCTCCGCCGCGAACCCCGGGGCCTGTGGCTGATGGGCGGCGTTCCTCTCGGCCAGGTCATGGCGGGCTGCGTCGTCCTCATCACGGCTGACCGGCGCTCCGCGGAGCTCGGCTCGGCGCTGGTCCGCCGTGGCGCGAGCGTGCGGCACGCGCCGGCCCTCAGCATCGTCCCCCACCAGCACGACGAAGAGCTGGTCGCCGACACGACGTCGCTCATCGCCAGCCCTCCGGACACCGTCGTGGTCACGACGGGTATCGGGTTCCGCGGGTGGATCGAGGCGGCTGACGCGGCCGGGGTGGCGGACGACCTCACGTCCCTGTTGGCCGACGCGCGGATCGTGGCGCGCGGGCCCAAGGCCCGTGGGGCGATCCAGGCCGCAGGACTGCAGGCCGACTGGGTCGCCGAGTCCGAGACGTCGGCCGAGATCCTGGAGGCGCTGCTCACCGATGGCGTTGCAGGGCAGCGCATTGCGATCCAGCACCATGGCGCGGGAGCGGACGGGCTCGACACCGAGCTGGCCGCAGCAGGGGCCGACGTCGCCAGCCTCGTCGTCTACCGCTGGGGTCCGCCGCCGGACCCCGAGGCACTGGCGGAGTCGGTGCGCGCCGCCGCTCGCGGCGAGATCGACGCCGTGGTGTTCACGTCGGCCCCTGGGGCGTCTGCGTGGCTCGGGGCCGCGGAGGTGGCGGGGGTTGCACAGCCACTGCTCGACCGCTTCTCCACGGGAGGTCTGGTCGCTGCGGCGGTCGGACCTGTGACGGCAAAGCCGCTGCGGGACCGCGGGATCGAGCCGCTCGTGCCGGAGCGCGGCCGACTCGGCGCGCTGGTGCGGACGCTCGTGGGCCACTTCGAGGCTGCCCAGACCACTGCCGTCGCCACCGCCGCGGGTGCGCTGCAGGTCCGCAGCACCGTCGCGCTGCTCGATGGACACGTGCTGCCGGTCTCCCCGACGGGCCTGGAGGTGCTGCGCCTCCTGGTGGGGGCTGACGGGGACGTCGTCACGCGCGGGCAGGTGCTCGACGTGCTGCCCGGGGACTCCCGTGACCCACATGCCGCCGAGGTGGCGGTGGCGCGGCTGAGAGACGCCGCAGGCTGCCGCTCGCTGGTCCAGACGGTCGTCAAGCGCGGCTACCGCCTCGGCCTCGCCTGACTTCGACCCCACAGGGACCTCTGTGCCCGCTGGCGGATCATCGCGCCAGCGGCACTGGCAGGGACGCCGGCCCGGGACCCGCTCGTCGAGGCCTTGCGGAGGTCTGGTCATGACGTGTCCACAGGCGCCGCCCGCGTCGTCACGCCGTCCACAGGCAGTGGGCCCCGGGTTGCTTTGCGCGCGTCGGTATGCCGCGAACTCCTTTGCTATGCAATGGTTTCCGTTGCGCGCGGCACGGTTGGGTTGTCGGTGGTCGGCCCTACGGTTGTCGTCATGGAGGGGAACCAGCAGGACAGCGCGGGGCAGGGAGCCGGCCCGAGCCGCGACCGGCCCCTGAGCCTGGCCGAGTGCCGGGAGCGGGTCGCCGCCGCCACGGAGGCGGTGCGGGTCATCGGCGCGGTGCTGTGGCAGACACCCTCCGGCGGCGGCCCGGACGGGCTGGCCGGCCTGATGGGCGAGGTCGACGCGCTGGGCATGGCGTGCGACGCGGGCCGGGTCGCGGTGCTGCGGGAGGCGATGGACCGCGGTGAGGCCTCCGGTGGGCCGGCGGCGATGACGACGTCGCAGTGGGTGCGCC
>NZ_DATBMI010000039.1:0-15897 GCF_036554925.1 Pedococcus sp. | reverse complement strand
CGGCTGGGTCAGCGCTTGACCTTGCCGGCCTTGAGGCACGAGGTGCAGACGTTGAGACGCTTCGGGGTCACGCCCGCGTCGCCCACCAGAGCCCGCACGCGCTGGATGTTGGGGTTCCAGCGGCGCTTGGTGCGGCGGTGCGAGTGCGAGATGTTGTGACCGAAGCCCGGTCCCTTGCCGCAGACGTCGCAGTTGGCAGCCACGGGTGATCTCCTGATGTCGGTACGAACAAACTCTGGGTGTCTCTCCGGGCAGCCGCGATCGCGGGACAGCCCGGGGGGAACCGGTCAAGAGTAGCCGAGACGGGGGGCTGCGGCCAAAACGGCCCAGCGGGCACTAGCCTGCCACCGTGCTCGAACGCCTCTCCGCCGCGGACGCCCGACGTTGGGCCGTCATCACGCGGGCCGCGTTCGCCGCGCGCCGGGCCGAGATCGACGCCCTCAACGTCTTCCCGGTGCCCGACGGCGACACCGGCACCAACCTCTACCTGACGTTCGACGGGGCCCTCGACGCCGTGCGCACCGAGCAGGAGGGTCTGGGCATCCTCGGGGAGGCGAGCCTCGAGCAGGAGTGCACCGCGCTCGCCCGGGCCATGCTGCTCACGGCCCGGGGGAACTCCGGGGTCATCCTGAGCCAGCTCGTCCGCGGCTTCGCCGAGGCCATCGCCGACGCCGGGGAGGGCGGCGCCGATGGCCCGGTCGTGGCGGCGGCGCTCACCCGGGCCAGCGAGCGCGGGTGGCGGGCCGTGACCCATCCCGTGGAGGGCACCATCCTCTCGGTCGCCCGGGCCGCGGCCGACGCGGCGGCGGGGGAGCCGTCGCTCGCCGCCGTCACCAAGGCCGCGCTCCGCGGAGCCTCCGAGGCGCTGGAGCGGACCACGGAACAGCTGCCGGCCCTGCGGCGCGCCGGTGTCGTGGACGCCGGCGGGGCCGGCTACGTCCTGCTCCTCGAGGCGCTCGCCCGCGTGGCCCACGAGGAAGGGCCGAACGGCGCCGGCCTCACGGCCCCCTTCCTCGACGACCCGTCACTGCGGCGCCGGGCCGGCTGGGCGCACCCGGGATCGGGCGTGCACCCGACGGAAGGGGAGGGCGCCACCCCCAGCAGCGAGGACGCCGTCGCCCCCGGCGGGCCGGCGTTCGAGGTGATGTACCTCCTCGCGGACACGGACGAGGAGAGGGTGGCCCGGCTCACGAGCACCCTCGACGCCCTCGGGGACTCCCTCCTCGTCGTCGGCGGGCCCGACCTGTGGAATGTCCACGTCCACGTCGACGACGCGGGCGCGGCGGTCGAGGCGGGTGTCGAGGCAGGACGCCCCTACCGGATCAAGGTCACCCACTTCGCCGAGCAGACGGCCCGGCCGCCCGCCAGCGACCTCGCGGTCGTGGCCTGCGCAGCCGGGCCCGGGCTGGCGGCGGTCTTCGCCGGGGCCGGCGCCCACACCGTCGACAGCGGGCCCGGCCACCGCGCCTCGGCGGGGCAGCTGCTCGAGGCCGCCAGGAGGGCGCACGCGCTGTCGGTGATCCTGCTGCCGAACGACAAGGACACCCTCATGGCGGCGGAGGCCGCGTCGGCGGCCGCCGCCCAGGACGGCCTGGACCTCCACGTGGTGCGCTCCCGCACCGCGGTGCAGGGGCTGGCCGCGCTCGCCGTCTTCGACCCACAGGCCTCCGTGGCACGCAACCTCGCCGCGATGAGCAGCAGCGCGTCCGCCACCCGGCACGGGGCGGTCACGGTCGCCGGCAAGGAGGCTCTGACCAGCGCCGGACCCTGCCAGCCCGGTGACGTGCTGGGGGTGGTGGGCGGCGACATCGTGGTCGTCGGCACCGACCTGCGCGAGGTGGCCGAGGAGGTGGTGCGCCGCCTGCTCTCCAGCGGCGGGGAGCTGGTGACCGTCGTCTCCGGCGAGGACGCGCCCGAGGGCCTCGCCGACGGCCTCGCCCGCTGGCTCGCCGGCGAGCGCCGCGAGGTCGAGGTGTCGCTCATCGACGGCGGGCAGCCGCTCTACCACCTGCTGCTGGGAGTCGAGTAGGCGTGGCGGACGAGAGCACACGGCTGTCCGCCCTCCTGGGCGCGCGGTCGGCAGGGCCCCTCGCCAAGAGCCGCGACCTGCACACGGTGGGCGACCTGCTCGAGTTCTGGCCACGCCGCTACCTCGAGCACACCTCGGACCTCTCCTCGCTGCACGTCGGCATGTACGTCGTGGCGGTGGCCGAGGTGAAGACGTCGAGCACACGTCGGATGCAGAAGCGCCGGGGGGAGATGCTCAACGTCACGATCACCGACGGCACGAGCGACGTCGACCTCACCTTCTTCAAGGCCTGGGGGCACAAGGAGGCGCTCGTGCCCGGTGTGACGGCCGTCTTCGCCGGCGAGGTCGGGATGTACCGGGGCCGCTGGCAGCTGACGCACCCGGCCTACCAGGTCCTCGAGGGGGGCCTCGGCACGGACGCCGCCGACCGCGGGCCCATCCCCGTCTACCTCCAGGTCAAGGGGATGCAGAACTGGGCCGTCGCGGAGTGCGTGCGGATCGTCTTCGACCACCTCGAGAGCGTCCCGGAGCCCCTGCCGGCGAAGCTGCGCTCGCGCCACGGCCTCCCGGGGCGGCTCGAGGCCCTGAAGGGCATCCACGTCCCCCGGGCGTTCAGCGACGTGCAGCGCGCGCGCCACCGGCTGCGGTACGAGGAGGCGCTCGTCTTCCAGACGCTGCTCGCCCGGCGCCGGGCGGAGCAGGCCGCCGAGCGCACGCGGGCCCGGACCCCGCGCGAGGGGGGACTGCTCGCCGCCTTCGACGCCCGGCTGCCCTTCGAGCTCACCGCCGGCCAGCGTGAGGTGGGTGAGGTGCTGGCGCAGGAGATGGCCAGGGACACCCCCATGAACCGGCTGCTCCAGGGTGAGGTCGGCTCCGGCAAGACCGTGATCGCGCTGCGGGCGATGCTCGCCGCCGTCGATGCCGGGGGCCAGGCTGCCCTGCTCGCTCCCACCGAGGTCCTGGCGGCACAGCACCACCGGTCGATCACGACCATGCTGGGCGACCTCGCGGAGGGCGGCATGCTCGGTGGCAGTGACATCGGCACCCGGGTCGCGCTCCTCACCGGGAGCCAGTCGACGGCGACGCGACGACAGAACCTCCTCGACGCGGCCAGCGGCGACGCGGGGATCGTCGTCGGGACCCATGCCCTCATCCAAGAGCACGTGCAGTTCCAGGACCTCGCCCTCGTGGTGGTCGACGAGCAGCACCGGTTCGGCGTCGAACAGCGGGACGCCCTGCGCGGCAAGGGAACCCAGCCGCCGCACGTCCTCGTCATGACCGCCACGCCGATCCCGCGCACCGTGACGATGACGGTCTTCGGCGACATGGAGACCTCCACGCTCACCGAGCTGCCGCGCGGCCGCTCGCCGATCACCACCCATGTGGTGCCGGCTGACCGGCCCGCCTGGGTGCAGCGCACGTGGGAGCGGATCGCGGAGGAGGTGCGGTCCGGACGCCAGGCCTATGTCGTGTGCCCGCGCATCGGCGACGGTGACGGCGGCGGCTCTGCCGGCAGCGCGGTGGGCTCGCCCGACGACGAGGAGATCGCGGCGCCGGACGCGGACGAGGGCGAGGAGGCGTCGCCCCGCGAGATGGCCGGCGTGTATGCCGTGGAGGCCACGCTGCGGGAGAGCCCCGCCCTGGAGGGCGTGTCCATCGCGGTGCTCCACGGCCGCATGGCGCCGGAGGACAAGGACGCGGTGATGTCCGCCTTCACGCGCGGCGAGATCGACGTTCTCGTGTCGACCACCGTCATCGAGGTGGGCGTCGACGTGCCCAACGCGACGGTCATGGTCGTCGTCGACGCCGACCGGTTCGGCGTCTCGCAGCTGCACCAGCTGCGCGGCCGCGTCGGCCGGGGCAGGCACGCCGGCCTCTGCCTGCTGATGACGGCCTCGGAGGCGGAGGCGTCGCGGGAGCGCTTGGACGCCGTCGCCGGGACGACCGACGGCTTCGAGCTGGCCCGCCTGGACCTCCAGCTGCGCGGCACGGGAGACGTGCTCAGCGGCCGGCAGAGCGGCGGCGGCAGGTCGGGCCGGGGGATGGGGAGGGGCAGCTTCCGGTTCCTGTCGCTGGTGCGGGACGAGGAGATCATCCTGCAGGCACGCGAGGACGCCGTCTCCCTCGTCGCGGCCGACCCCGGCCTCGCCGGGCACCCCGAGCTGCTGGCCGCGGTGCGGGACCGCGTCGACGCCGAGCAGGCGGCCTTCCTGGAGCGCGGGTGACGGCGGTGGGCACGGCGTGACCAGGATCATCGGCGGCCGGGTCGGCGGCCTGCGGCTGCGGACCCCGTCCGGCAGCGGCACCCGACCGACCAGCGACCGGGTGCGGGAGGCGCTGTTCTCGCGCCTCGAGCACCTCGGCGTCGTCCAGGGTGCGGCCGTGCTGGACCTCTACGCCGGGTCGGGAGCGCTGGGCCTGGAGGCGGCAAGCCGGGGTGCGTCGTCGGTGCTCCTGGTGGAGTCCGACCGGGCCGCGGCGGCGGTGGCGCGGAAGAACGCCGGTCTGACCGGCATACCCGGCATCAGCGTGCGGACGGCGACCGTCGAGCGCGCCCTGGGCAGCGCCGCTCCGGCGCCCTTCGACCTCGTGTTCATCGACCCGCCGTACGACATCGGCGAGGAGGTGCTCGAGTCGGTCCTCGGTGCCCTCGTCACGCAGCACTGGCTCTCCGAGCGTGCCCTGGTCGTGGTCGAGCGCTCCGCCCGCTCGCCCGAGCCCAGGTGGCCCGCCGCGCTGGAGCACGAGGGGGAGCGGCGCTACGGCGAGACCAAGATCTGGTTCGCCGGCGTGCGCGAGCCCGACGACGTCGCCTGACGGCAGCCGAGATCCGGACAGCACGTCATCCGGACAGCACGGAGCCCGGGCGCACGTCGGTGCACCCGGGCTCCGTCAGGCCCTGCTCAGGCAGGGGTGATGCTGAACTGCACGGCGCCCGCCTGGTCGACCTGGGCGTCGAGCACCTGGTCGCCGAGGGCGACGGCGGCGGTCTCCTCGAGGTAGACCTTCGCACCGCCCTGGTCGACGACCTGGTCGCCCGGCTGGGCTCCGTCGACGGGGGCGACGGCCAGGGCACCGGCCTCGGGCCCGTCGGCGGAGAACCGGAGTCCGGCGTCCTCGGTGCCGCCGTTCTGCTCGGCGATGGCCTTGACGATGTTGCTGGCGTTCTCGGTCAGGGTGAGCACAGGCTCTCTCTTCCGATAGCGGACAGGGAACCTCCACCGTGTCCCATCCGGCAGCACGGCACAAATCGTCGTCCATGGTGTCCACAGCCCGGACAGCCCGCCCCAGCCATGCGGCCGGCACGCGACGCGACGGGCCACGTGGCGCCGGCCGAACGGGGCGGTCCCGGGAGCGGGCGCGTCGCCCGACATGGCCGCTGACCTGCGCCGATGCCCCGGGTCCAGCGCGCGTCCCCGGCCGACCTGTCCCATGATGGGCGCCATGACCGAGATCGAGATCCCCAGGCCCACCTCCGGCGACGTCGTCGAGCTGATCATCGAGGACCACCGCCTCTTCGAGTCCCTCCTGCGCGACCTGCGCGACGCCACCGCCGACCGGGAGGCCGCCCGGGAGGCCCTGTCGAACGTCCTCATCGCCCATGGCGAGGCCGAGGAGACCGAGGTCTACCCCAAGCTCAAGAGCAAGAGGGCCATCAGCGAGGACGAGAAGGAGCACGGCGAGGAGGAGCACGCCGAGGGCAACGAGGCCCTGCTCGCCCTGCTCGAGTGCAAGGGGACCGACACGCAGAAGTTCGACGACGCCGTGGAGAAGCTCGCCGAGGCCCTCAACCACCACATCGGCGAGGAGGAGCAGACCATCCTCAACCCGGCGCGCACCGAGGTCTCCGAGGACGTGCGCGAGGACCTCGGCGTCAAGTGGGCGACCATGCGCAACCGCCTCATCGAGGACGGCTGCGGCTCGGTCGAGAACGTCCGCGCGATCGTGAGGAAGGCCGAGAAGGAGGGCCTGCTGCCCGCCGACGACGAGGACGACGACAGCGAGAGCTGAGCCGGCGCTGCGGCCCGGGGCGCACGCACCGGACGCGCTGCTAGGTTGCGGCGTGTGACCAGACGGTGTGTGTGCCCCGGCTCCTATGACCCGGTGACCCTCGGCCATGCCGACGTCATCGAGCGCGCCGCGGCGCTCTACGACGAGGTGGTCGTCGCCGTGCTGCACAACCCGGCCAAGGCCGGGATGTTCCCGCCGGAGGAGCGGCAGGCCCTCATCGAGGACGCCGTCGCGCACCTCGGCAACGTGCGGGTCGAGGTCTTCGAGAACCGCCTGCTGGTCGACGTCTGCCGCGACGCCGAGGCGGAGGCGATCGTCAAGGGCCTGCGCGGTGGCACCGACTTCGCGTACGAGCTGCCGATGGCCCTGATGAACCGGCACCTCACCGGCATCGAGACGGTCTTCCTGCCCGGTGACCCCCGGTTCGAGCACATCTCGAGCTCTCTCATCAAGGAGGTCGCCCGGTTCGGGGGCGACGTCTCGGGGCTGGTCAGCGAGGCGGTGCACAAGGCCCTGGCCGCGCGCCTCCACGCGGAGGGCTGAGCTGGCCGCGCCACCCCGGCCGGAGGGCTTCCGGCCCGACGTCGAGGGCCTGCGGGCGATCGCCGTCGGCGTCGTGATGGTCTACCACGCCGGCCTCCCGTTCCTGCCCCACGGCTACCTCGGCGTCGACGTCTTCTTCGTCATCTCGGGCTACCTCATCACCGGCCTGCTCCTGCGCGAGCTCGCCTCGACCGGCCGGATCGCCTGGCGTGCGTTCGTCGCCCGGCGGGCGCGTCGCCTGCTGCCGGCCGCCGTGCTCGTGCTGGCGGTCGTGGCCGTGGCCACGTGGCTGCTGATCCCGGGGCGGCGCGGCCGGGAGATCGGCGGCGACATCATCGGCTCGGCCCTCTACGTCGTGAACTGGGTGCTCGCCGGGCGGTCCGTCGACTACCTCGCCCAGGACGCACTGCCCTCTCCCGTCCAGCACTACTGGTCGCTCGCGATCGAGGAGCAGTTCTACGTCCTGTGGCCGGTGTGCCTGATCCTCCTCGTGGCGGTGCTCCGGCGCCGGAGGTCACCCCTGCTCGCCGAGGGCCCCGGGAAGGGACCGCGGCTGCGCGCCGTCGGCACGGTGCTCGCCCTGCTGGCGGTCCCGTCGTTCGCCTTCTCGGTGTGGCACACCATCACGGTCCCGGCCCAGGCCTACTTCGTCACGACGACCCGCATCTGGGAGCTCGGGCTCGGCGCCGGGCTCGCGGTGTGGGCGGCGCGCCGCCACATGCGCCCGGTGCCGTATGCCGCGTGGCTCGGCTGGGCGGGGCTGGCCGCCGTCGTCGCGACGGCGGTGTGGCTGCCGGACGCAGCCGGCTGGCCCGGCGCCTGGGCCCTGCTGCCGACGCTCGGGACCGCCGCGGTGATCCTCGCGGGCTGGGGCGGTGCGGCCTCCGACCCCAGCACCGAGCCCGCGACCGGGGGCCCGGGCCGGCTGCTGGCCCTCCGGCCGCTGGTGTGGGTGGGCGGACTGTCCTACTCGCTGTACCTCTGGCACTGGCCGTTCGCGGTGTTCGCCGACGAGCTGTGGCCCGACGGCTCGCGCCGGGCGTGGGCCGTGCTGGCCAGCGCCCTCCCCGCGTGGCTCTGCTACCGCCTCGTCGAGCGCCCGCTGCACCACAGCCCGCGCCTGGCCCACAGCGTCCGGAACTCGCTGGCCCTGGGCGTGGCGCTCTCCCTCGCAGGGGTCGTCGCCGGCATACCGCTCGTGACGGCACCGCCCGTCTTCCAGACCCTGCCGGCCTCCGGGGTGCTGCCGCCGGTGGATCGTCTCGGCGCCGGCGTGCTGGGGGACGCCCCGAGCGCCGACCCGGCAGCGTACGCCGTGGACGACTGGGGCTGGCTCACCCCGGACCCGGAGCGGGCGGGGGAGGACCGGCCGTCGGCCGACGTCGACCGCTGCCAGGTCGACGAGCGCACGTCCACGCCGGTCCGGTGCGAGTTCGGGGTGCGCGACGGGACGACCACCATCGCGCTCGTCGGCGACTCCAAGGCGATGCAGTGGCTCCCTGCCCTGGAGCGGGCCGCGCCGGGCCGGGACTGGCGCATCGTCACCTACGGGAAGTCCTCCTGTCCCTTCGCCGAGGGCAGGACCGAGCTCTCCCGCCAGCACTACGCCTCCTGCGACCGCTGGAACGAGGCCGTGGTCGAGGCGCTCGCGGCCGACCCGCCGGACCTGGTGGTCACCTCGACTCAGGCGCGCACGGCGATCCGGGGTGAGGGCGTCTCCCGGCAGGCCCTGGTCGACCAGCTGTCCCGGCGCTGGCGCAGCCTCCAGCGGGCAGGGGTGCCGGTGGCGGTGATCGGCGACAACCCGAGCTCGCCGGCTGAGCTCGACGGGTGCATGGCCCGCCACCCGCGCGAGCTCACCCGCTGCGCGTTCGACCGCGACGAGGCCCTGGCGCTGACGGGCCTGGACGCCCAGCGGGCCGCGGCCCTGGTGGCGCAGGGCGTGGAGGTCATCGACCTGACGCCGTGGATCTGCCCGGTGGCGCGCTGCCCGGTCGCCATCGGCAACGTGGTCATCCACCGGGCGGGGGACCACATCACCGCCACCTACGCCCGCACCCTCGGCCCGCAGATCGCCCGCCAGCTCGAGGCGGTCATGGCGCGGGAGAAGCCCTGAGTCCCTGCGGGGCAGGCGCGCGGGAGCGCATTTGGGAAGGTGGCAGGCGCTCCGGTAACCTGAGCGGTCGGTCTACGTCCTGCTGTGACGCACGGCCGAGTCCCTCGACCCCAGCTGGAGCCATGAACCGTCTCGATGCCCGCCTGCCCTTGGTGCTCGACACCAAGAGCCTCGGTCGGCGACCCGGTTCCATGGCGGAGCTCCAGCGCACGGTCGAGGCGCCTGCACACCTCGGTACGGACGTGATCGCGGTCCAGGAGGGCCAGCCGATCGAGCTGGACCTCCGGCTCGAGTCCGTGATGGAGGGTGTGCTGGTGACCGGCTCGGCCAGCGCCACCGCAACCGGCGCCTGCGTGCGGTGCCTGGACCCCGTCAGCCACCCGGTTGACGTCCGGTTCCAGGAGCTGTTCGCCTACGCCGATCGCGCCGCCCACCACCGCGAGGTGGGGGTCGAGGAGGACGAGGCCCAGGAGCACCAGATCGTGGACGACCTGATCGACCTCGAACCGGTGCTCAGGGACGCGGTGGTGCCATCGCTGCCGTTCCAGCCGGTATGCCGGGAGGACTGTCCGGGGCTGTGTTCCGAGTGTGGAGCGCCCCTGGCGGAAGACCCGGAGCACCACCACGAAGTGATTGACCCCCGATGGGCCGCGCTGCAGGCGCTGTCCACCGACACCCCGAGCAACACCGAAGAGAAGAGGAACTGACGTGGCTGTCCCGAAGCGGAAGACGTCGCGCTCCAACACCCGCTCCCGTCGCGCCAACTGGAAGACGACGGCGACCGTGCTCACCGCGTGCCCGCAGTGCAAGGCCCCGACCCAGCCGCACACGGCGTGCCCGTCCTGCGGCACCTACAAGGGCCGCCACTACACCGCGGCCGAGCGCACCGAGCACCAGGGCTGACACCCTCCCGCGTGAGCACGTCTGTCCCCCCTGGCGGCAGCCGAGCGCAGCAGCGGCCCGTCGACGAGTTCGCCGATCTCCTCCACGAGGTGGTCGGCGAGCGCGTCGACGAGCCGCTGCTCCTGCGTGCCCTGACCCACCGCAGCTACGCCTACGAGAACGGCGGGCTGCCCCACAACGAGCGCCTCGAGTTCCTCGGCGACTCCGTGCTGGGGCTGGTGGTCACCGACACGCTGTATGCCGCGCACCCGGACCTCCCCGAGGGCCAGCTCGCCAAGCTGCGGGCGGCGGTCGTGAACATGCGCGCCCTCGCCGACGTGGCGCGCACGCTCGGCCTGGGCGACCACCTCCTGCTCGGCCGTGGCGAGGAGAGCACCGGTGGGCGTGACAAGGCCTCGATCCTCGCCGACACGATGGAGGCCGTCATCGGGACGGTGTACCTCTCCTGCGGCCTGCCCGCGGCGGCCACGCTCGTCCACCACCTGCTCGACCCGCTGATGGCCAGCTCCGCTCGGCTCGGCGCCGGGCTGGACTGGAAGACCAGCCTCCAGGAGCTGTCCGCCGCCCAGGCGCTCGGGGTCCCGGAGTATCGGGTGATGGAGTCGGGTCCCGACCACGAGAAGGTCTTCACGGCGCAGGCCGTCCTCAGCGACGTCGTCTGCGGCGAGGGCACCGGCCGCTCCAAGAAGGAGGCCGAGCAGAGGGCTGCCGAGGAGGCGTACACCTCCCTGAGCGCCCGTGCCGCCGCCGACGCTGCGTCCGCCACCGGCACGTCCACGAGCGAGCTGCCGGCGGCAGGCGACGAGCAGGCCGCAGCGGACGAGCCCGCAGCCGACGAGCCCCCCGCAGGCGCCGAGCCCGCCGCCGACGGCGCGTCGGCCACCGCCGCGCGCTGACGGCTGCCGTCCCCGCGATGCCCGAGCTCCCCGAGGTCGAGGTCGTCCGGCGCGGCCTCGCCGACCACGTCGTCGGCCGCACCGTCGAGCACGCGGAGTTCCGTGGCGCCCGGGTCGCCCGCCGCCACCTCCCCGGGCCCGCCGACCTCTCCGAGCGGCTCGCGGGCAACCTGGTCGCCGATGCGCGCCGGCGGGGCAAGTACCTCTGGCTGGTCCTGCGCACACCGGACGGCTCCGAGCAGGGCCTGATCACCCACCTCGGGATGAGCGGCCAGCTCCTCGTCGAGGACGCCTCCGCCCCCGACGAGAAGCACCTGCACGCGCGCTTCCGCTTCGCCGACGGCGGCCCCGAGCTCCGCTTCGTCGACCAGCGCACCTTCGGGGGCATGGCGCTCTCCGACCTCACCCCGTGCGGGGTGCCCGAGACGATCGCCCACATCGCCCCCGACCCCCTCGAGGCGGGCTTCGACCAAGCCGCCGTCGTGCGCCGGATGAAGGCGCGCGACAGCGCGGTCAAGCGAGCCATGCTCGACCAGACGCTCGTCTCGGGCATCGGCAACATCTATGCCGACGAGGCCCTGTGGCGGGCCCGGGTCCATGGCGAGCGGCTGTGCTCCGCGCTGACGCGGCCCGCGCTGGTCCGCCTGCTCGACCATGCCCGGGACGTCATGCTCGAGGCGCTCGGCCAGGGCGGGACGAGCTTCGACGCGCTCTACGTCAACGTCAACGGCGCCTCCGGCTACTTCGACCGGTCCCTGGCCGCCTACGGCCAGGAGGGCCGACCCTGCCGTCGGTGCGGGACGCCCATCCGGCGCGAGTCGTTCATGAACCGCTCCTCGTACTCCTGCCCGCGGTGCCAGCCCCGCCCGCGCCGCCCCCGCGCCTGAGAGCCGCGCGACGCGCCCTCCCGCCGACGCGCCCTCCCGCCGACGCGGCATCCGCCCTCTTGCCCGGCCCCGACGGCGTCAGGACAATCACGACTGAGGCAGGTGATGCGCATGGACAACAACGAGCCCGCACGGGCAGTCATCTGGGTGCACGGCCGGGTGCACGGCGTCGGCTTCCGGTGGTGGACCCGGGCGAGGGCGCTCGAGCTCGGCCTGGTCGGCCATGCCCGCAACGCACCCGACGGGCGGGTCGAGGTGTTCGCGCAGGGTCCGCGCGAGCAGGTCGAGGAGCTCATCAGCCTGCTCGAGGAGAAGCCGTCGAGCAAGCTGCGCCCGGGCGAGGTGACGACCTGCGTGGCCACCTGGGGGCCGCCCCGCGACGGGCTCGTGGGGTTCGTGGAGAAGTGACGTCCGGGGCCGGGCGTCGGTTGTCCATTGACCGATCGACCCGGCTGCTGTCACTCTGGGAGATGCCCCGACCGGGCATGCCCCAGGGCGAACCCAACGCTGCGCCCGGGATCAAGGAGTCGACATGGCCAAGGCCCTTCTTGGGTACCGCACGGCAACCGACCAGCGACTGATGCTCGAGACCGTCGAGCTGCGCCGCCGGGTCCGCGATCTCGAGGGGCTGGTCGCCCGTCTGCAGAAGGACAACGACCGCCTGAGGGCGGATCTGAGACAGCCCGAGGCGGTCGCTGGGGGAGTGCCTACGATTGTCGGGTGACCTCACCCGCGACAGACACACCAGCTGAGCTGCTGCGCCTGCGCGCCAGCATCGACAACATCGACGCTGCCCTCGTGCACCTGCTCGCGGAGCGCTTCAAGTGCACGCAGCAGGTGGGTGAGCTCAAGGCCCGCAGCGGTATGCCGCCGGCCGACCCCGCGCGCGAGGAGGCCCAGATCGAGCGGTTGCGCGCGCTCGCGGACGCGGCCGGTCTCGATCCGCAGTTCGCGGAGAAGTTCCTCGCCTTCATCATCGAAGAGGTCATCCGCCACCACGAGGCTCTGGCCGGTCGCGGTCCCGCCCCGTCCTGACCGCTGGTTCGGGCGGGGTATCAGCGCGGGGTATTGCGCTCGCCAGTACCCCCACCGGGCAGGAGACCAGGGCACCGGTCGCGTGGGCAGTCACTCCAGTCACAGGGGCCCCACGCTGCGGTGTGGCGCGCTGCGGGTCCCGGGGCGAGCGCGCACCCGCCGGTACAGTGAGCCGCGATCCGCCGACCGCAGCAGCACCCGCAGCACCGAGGAGCCGAGCCGCTCGTGTACGTCAAGAGCCTGACCATGAAGGGCTTCAAGTCCTTCGCCTCGGCGACGACCATGCGCCTCGAGCCCGGCATCACCTGCATCGTCGGCCCCAACGGCTCCGGCAAGTCCAACGTCGTCGACGCCCTCGCCTGGGTCATGGGCGAGCAGGGGGCCAAGAGCCTGCGCGGCGGCAAGATGGAGGACGTCATCTTCGCGGGCACCGCCGGCCGCGCGCCGCTCGGCCGCGCCGAGGTGGCCCTGACGATCGACAACAGCGACGGCGCCCTGCCCATCGACTACACCGAGGTGACGATCGCGCGGACCATGTTCCGCAACGGCGGCTCGGAGTACGCCATCAACGGCACCCCGTGCCGGCTGCTCGACGTGCAGGAGCTGCTCTCCGACTCCGGCATCGGCCGCGAGATGCACGTCATCGTCGGCCAGGGTCAGCTCGACACCGTGCTGCGGGCCACCCCGGAGGAGCGCCGCGGCTTCATCGAGGAGGCCGCGGGCGTCCTCAAGCACCGCAAGCGCAAGGAGCGTGCGATGCGCAAGCTCGAGCAGATGGAGGCCAACCTCACCCGGGTCCACGACCTCACCGGTGAGATCCGCCGCCAGCTCGGGCCGCTGGGCCGTCAGGCCGAGGCCGCCCGCAGGGCCGCCGTCATCCAGGCCGACGCCCGCGACGCCCGACTCCGGCTCCTGGCCGACGACCTCGTGCAGCTCACCGCGACCCTCGAGCAGGAGGTCGCCGACGAGACCGCCCTCATCGCCCGCCGCACCGAGGTCGAGGAGTCCCTGGCGGAGGTCCGCGACCACCTGACGCGCCTCGAGCGCGAGGCCGAGGAGGCCCGGCCGATGGCCGCCCGGGCGCAGGAGCGGTGGTTCGCCCTCCAGACCCTGCGCGACCGGCTCGCCTCCACCGAGTCGCTGGCCGCCGAGCGGGTGCGGCTCCTGAGCCAGGACACCGCGGACGAGACGACGAGCGGCCGTGACCCCGAGGAGCTCAAGGCCCAGGCGGCCCAGGCGCGCACGGCCGAGGAGTCTCTGCTCGCAGAGGTGCGCCGGGCCACCGAGGAGCTCAACGAGGCCATCGAGCGCCGCAGCGCCTCCGAGAAGGCCCTCGCCGAGGAGCAGCAGCGGCTCCAGCGGCTCGCGCGGGCCGCGGCAGACCGCCGGGAGGGGCTCGCGAAGCTCACCGGCCAGGTCGGCGCCCGCACCAGCCGGATCGACGCCGGCGAGGCCGAGATCGGTCGTCTGCGGGGCATCGTCGAGCAGTCCCTGGCCCGCGCCGAGGCCGCCGAGAAGGAGTTCGCGTCCCTCGAGTCCTCGGTCGCGGTCGACGAGGAGGGCGAGGAGGGGCTCGACTCCGCCCACGAGAAGGCCGCTGCCGCCCTCGAGGCGGTGCAGGCCGAGGTCGAGCGACTGAAGGACGTGGAGCGGGCCGCCGAGCGCGACCGCACGAGCGCCACCGCTCGCCTCGAGGCCCTCGAGCTCAGCCTCAGCCGCAAGGACGGCGCCGCCACGCTCATCGCCGCCGCGGACGACCGCCACGGCATCGTCGGCTCGGTGGCCTCGCTGCTGCAGGTCAGCGGTGGGCACGAGGCCGCCGTGGCCGCAGCGCTCGGCTGGGCCGCCGATGCGCTCGCGGTCGAGTCCGTCGGGCATGCCGCCCGCGCCCTCGCCACCCTGCGAGAGGAGGACGCCGGCCAGGCCGCGCTCCTCGTCGGTGAGACCGCCGCCACCTCCGACCGCGCCACCTGGCCCGCCCTCGAGCACGGCGCCGTGTGGGCCTCCGACGTCGTCGACGCCCCGACGGGCGTCCGGCCCGCCGTGGAGCAGCTCCTCGACCGGGTCGCGCTGGTCCCCGACGCCGACCAGGCGGTCGCCCTCGTGGGACGCGGGGCCGGCGTCACCGCGGTGACCGCTGACGGCGACGTCTTCGCGCCGGGCTTCGTCCGCGGCGGCAGCAGCGCCGCCCCCAGCCTGATCGAGATCCAGTCGGCGGTCGACGAGACCCGGGCCCGGGTCGTCGACGCCACCCGCAGGGGAGAGCAGGCCCGGTTCGCGCTGGCCGCCGCGCAGGAGACGGCGCGCGAGGCGGCCGAGCGGGTCGAGGAGACCTTGGAGCGGCTGCACGAGTCCGACGCGCGCATGGCCGCCGTCGCCGAGCGGCTCGGCCACCTCGGAGCCACCGTCCGGTCCGCCCGCGCGGAGGCCGAGCGCACCGAGAAGGCCATCGCCGACGCCACCGCCGCGCTCGAGAGCGACCGCGCCGAGCTCGCGGCGCTGCAGGAGCGGCTCGAGCAGGCGAGCGCGCAGCCGGAGGAGGCGGAGGAGCCCTCCACCGACGAGCGTGACCGTCTCGACCTCGCCGCCAGCCAGGCCCGCGCCGCGGAGACCGAGCTGCGCCTGACGCTGCGCACCAAGGAGGAGCGCGCCCGTGCCCTCAAGGGTCGCGCCGAGTCGCTCGAGGGCGCCGCCCGCAACGAGCTCGCGGCACGCCAGCGCCTCGCCGCACGGCAGGAGCGCCGGCGCCGCGAGGCCACCGTGGCCGAGGCGGTCCGCCAGGGCGCCTCGTTCGCCTCTGCGCACCTCGAGGACGCCCTCCAGCTGGCTGCCGCCCAGCGGGCCCAGGCGGAGCAGGACCGCAACGAGCGCGACGCCGCGCTGGCCCGGGTGCGCCGCGACCTCGCCTCGCTGCAGGACGACCTGCGCGAGCTCACCGACACGGTGCACCGCGACGAGGTGGCCCGCACCCAGCAGCGGCTGCGCATCGAGCAGATGCAGGCCAAGGCGGTCGAGGAGCTCGGGATCGACCCGCAGGTCCTCATGGAGGACTTCGGGCCGCACCAGCTGGTCCCGCACGTGCCCGGCCCCGACGACGACCCGTACGCCCTGCCGGAGCCGGCCCCGTTCGTCCGCGAGGTCCAGGAGAAGCGGCTGCGCAAGGCGGAGCGCGCCCTGAACGCCCTCGGCCGGGTCAACCCCCTCGCCCTGGAGGAGTTCGCGGCGCTGGAGGAGCGGCACAAGTTCCTCACCGAGCAGCTCGAGGACCTCAAGAGCTCCAAGCGTGACCTGCTCGACATCGTGCGCGAGGTCGACGAGCGGGTCGAGCGGGTCTTCGCCGAGGCCTACCACGACACGGCAGCCCAGTTCGAGCAGGTCTTCTCCCGGCTGTTCCCCGGGGGTGAGGGCCGGCTCGTGCTCACCGATCCCTCGAACATGCTCACGACCGGCATCGAGGTCGAGGCGCGACCGCCGGGC